>NZ_JASJVE010000006.1:0-238798 GCF_036346185.1 Pseudomonas sp. 10C3
GTGACCTTGATGCCCATCTCTTCCACGGCGCCGATCACTTTGGCCGGTGGCGCGGCGCCTGCGACCATGGCATTGATAGGGTGATCAATGGCAGCCTTCGCCGACTCAGGCATGTTGACCAGAGCGTTGAGCACGATCGGTGCACCACAGAAGTGGGTGACCTGATGCTCGCGGATCAGGGTCAGAATCTTCTGCGGGTCGACGCGGCGCAAGAACACATGCACGCCAGCCATCGCAGTGACGATCCACGGGTAGCACCAGCCGTTGCAGTGAAACATCGGCAAGGTCCACAGAAAAACCGGGTGGTGCCCGATGTTCCAGATCATCTGGTTGCCCAGCGAGTTCAGGTAAGCGCCCCGATGGTGGTAGACCACGCCTTTCGGGTTACCGGTGGTGCCGGAAGTGTAGTTCAGTGCAATCGCCTGCCACTCGTCGTCCGGCCATTGCCAGGCGAACGCGGGATCACCTTCGGCCAGCAGCGCTTCGTAATCGAGGTCGCTGACGGCCTGGCCTTCGCCATACTCCGGGTCATCGACGTCAATCACCAGCGGCGGGTGGTCCAGCATGCCGATGGCGGCGCGGATCACGTCATGGAACTCGCGGTCAGTGATCAGCACCTTGGCCTCGCCGTGCTGGAGCATGAAGGCAATCGCTTCGGCATCCAGGCGCACATTGAGCGGGTTGAGCACCGCGCCGATCATCGGCACTGCAAAGTGAACCTCAAGCATGGCTGGGATGTTAGGCAACATCACGGCCACGGTATCGTTCTTGCCAATGCCGCGACCGGCCAGCGCCGAGGCCAGACGACGGCAGCGCGCATAGGTTTGCGCCCAGGTACGACGAATCGAACCGTGGATCACGGCGGGGTAGTCAGGGTAGACGCTGGCAGTGCGCTCAATGAAGCTGAGCGGCGACAAAGCAATATGATTGACAGCCGAAGGGGCTAACCCCTGCTCGAAGATCGACATGTGGCGGGTACTCGGTGGCTGATTATTAGCTCTATATCTGACCGTTCAGATTGCTCGTAGGGTCAGTTAATTATCCGACGCACCTTATATGCTAATTGCCATCTGATATGGAAGTACTACCTGAGTAGTATAGTAAAAATACTATACGTTTTTCATCTTGCACTAAATGGATACAGCCCTGCTAGTAAGGCGCGTATATGCTTGGCGTCCGCTACAAGGAGCTGCGATGACCTCAACCCCCGTTCGATTACACAGTTGGTTGCGCCTGCAATGTGAGGGCGTGCCTCTGGCTGCCCGTGCCGACTCATTGTGCCGCGCGTTTCAGGACTGTCCCGAAGTGCGTCAGGCGGTGTATTTGAGTTGGCAGCCACAGGCGCGAATTTATAGCCATGAAGGCGCCGCTCAGCATTTGCCACCGGGTCTGGGAGACCCATTGTTGGCCAGTGACCAGTTATTATTCGAGCGTCTGGCCGACGAAGGGCGGCTCGATCTGGATCAGGTCCGTCAACTCGATTGCTGGCTGTCTGGCCGTCTGCGCCGTGCGGCTATCAGCTATGGCCAGGTATTTGATCTGGCGCTGGAGCCGGGGCAGGCGGGGCTGCTGTTGGTGGAAGTGTGCGAAGGGGTGAGCCTGGACTGGCTGGGCTGGGTGCAGGATCTGCTGACGACACTGCTGAGTACCGTCAACGGGGTGCTGCGTGGCTCGCCGCTACTGGGCCATGACCCGCAACCGAGTCTGCTGCTGGATGCGCAGGGTCGGCCGCTGGAGTTGAATGCGGCTCTGTTGGCATTGCTCGCCGAGCGGCCTTTGACCGACGTGTCGGGTTTTTTGCCGGTAAACCAACAGGTGCTGGTCCGCGCCTGTCTCGAACAGCAGCGTGCCATTGAAGGGGTCGAGGCACAGTTTGAAGAGCGAATATTGATCTGGACATTTATTCCCGACTTACAGGAAAACCGCGTGTTGGCACGCTGTCGGGAAGCTACCGCGCAAGTGTTGGCGGAACGTGAGGCAGCCAAGGCGCGGCGGTTGTACAGGTTGATTATCGAGAACACCACTGATCTTATTTCCCGGCACACACCGGAGGGATACTTTCTCGACGCCTCGCCGGCTTCCTGGACCTTGCTCGGGTATTGGCCTGAAGAGTTGCGTGGGCTGCCTGCCCACGGTCTATTCCATGCCCAGAATCTGGCCAGTCTGGTGCAGCGCGCGCGGGACGCCCTGGAGCAGGATGGTTATCACACCATGACGTACCGCATCCGCCACCGTGCCGGGCATTACCTTTGGTTCGAGACCGCCTGCCGTGCGATTCGAGAGACTTACACCGGTACGGTGGTCGAGGTAGTCAGCGTTTCGCGTGACATCACCTCTCGGGTCGAGGCTGAAGAGAACAAGCGAAGACTGGCTGAAGTGGTAGAGGCCAATACTGACCCGGTCCTGTTTATCGATCCGAGTGGTCAGGTCACTTACCTCAACCCTGCTGCACGACGTATTTTGCGTCTGGGCGAGCAGCAGCCGATGCCGGCCCTGAGCGAGTTCTTTGCCAGCGATGACCTGGAGCGTCTGCAACGGGAGGGCTGGAGCACCGCCGAGCGCGACGGTTCCTGGAACCTGGAAACACGGCTTCAGCCACCCAGCGGCGGCCCTTCGGTGCCAGTATCGCTGGTGCTCCTGGCTCACCGGCCGGCCGGGGGCGAGCGTTACTACTCACTGGTAGCGCGGGACATGACCGAGCGTGAGCTGCGCGACGTGCAACAGCGTCACCACCAAGACGAACTCGCGCACACCGCGCGTTTGGTGACACTGGGTGAGCTGGCCTCGGGCATTGCCCACGAAATCAACCAGCCGTTGGCGGCGGTGGTCAACTATGCCAATGCCAGCCAGCGTTATTTACAGGCACTGGGTACCAACCCTCAGGCTGCCGAACGGGTAGCCCAGGGTCTGGAACGGATTACCCTGCACGCCAATCACGCGTCGGAAGTGATCAAGCGTCTGCGCGCCTTCCTGCGCAAGGGCCAGCGGCGTATGCAGGCCCTTGATGTCGCCGAGGTCGCTCGGGAGGCGGTGCGCATGTGTGCGTGGGAGGCGAGCAATTGCCAGGTGACTATCGAGGAGCAACTGCCGGATAATCTGCCGCCCGTTTATGCCGACCGGGTACTGCTGGAGCAAGTGCTGCTCAATCTGCTGCGCAATGCCATCGACGCCAATCGTGAGTCTCATCGGGGGCAGCCTTCGATGATTGTGCTCGCTGCGGACCTGGCCAGTGACGGGCGGGTGGAGATCAGTGTGCACGACCAGGGCCCAGGCGTGAGCGAGGCCGAGCTGGAGAAGATATTCACCCCTTTTTACACCAGCAAAGTCGATGGGCTGGGGCTGGGGCTGTCCATGAGTCGCAGCATTATTGAAGGTTTCGGCGGTGAATTGCAGGCCCGGCGCGTATCGGTCGGACTACTGATGCGCTGCTACTTGCCGCTTGTTGGTCCCCTAAAAATAATATCAGGAGTGAATGAATGACGAGTGTCGCGGAGCAGGTGGTCTATGTGGTCGATGACGATCAGGGCATGCTCGACTCGACCGTCTGGTTGCTGGAGTCGGTGGGCCTCAAAGCACTGCCGTTTACCAGTGGCCTCGCTTTCCTGGACGCGTGTGACGCCCAACTCAACGCCTGCGTGCTGCTGGATGTGCGCATGCCCGGCATGGGCGGGTTGAATGTGCAGGAAGAAATGCGCGCGCGTGAACTGAACCTGCCGGTCATTTTCGTCAGTGGCCATGCAGACGTGCCGATTGTGGTGCGCGCATTCAAAGCCGGCGCTCATGACTTTATCGAAAAACCATACAACGAACAGTTGTTGCTGGACAGTGTGCAGCAGGCCTTGGGCAGCTTCGATGCAAGCCGCTCCGGCAGCCAGGGTCATGCACAATTGCAGGCGCGCTTGCTCACGCTGACGCCCCGCGAGCGCGATGTGTTGCTGCCGTTGGTGCAGGGTTACACCACCCGCGAAATCGCCGAGCAACTGGGTGTGAGCGCAAAAACTGTGGATCTGTACCGGTCTCGGGTCATGAAGCGCATGCAGGCCGACCACCTGCCAGATCTGGTGGGCATGGCCATAGTGGCCGGGATCGTGGACCCGCTGAAGCTGCGTTGAGCGCAGAACTCTTGACTCAGGACAGGACGCTATCGTGCCTGGGGAGAGATCCTGTATTTGTTTTTGCGGGCGGCACCACCCGTCGTGGGCCACGTGAAATTCTGCCGACCTGAACCCGAGAAGACCATGAGCTATCCCATCCTGCTGACCCTGCACCTGTTCGCTGCTCTGATCTTCATTGGCACGGTGTTTTTCGAAGTGTTGATCCTCGAGAGCGTCCTCAAGAAGATACCGGCCAAGGCGATGATTCTGGTCGAGCGAGGCATTGCTCTGCGCGCTCGAAAGCTGATGCCATGGGTCTTGCTGACGCTGTTCGGCGCCGGGCTGGGCATGGTCTGGCAGCGCTATTTGCCACTTCTGGCCACGCCGCTGGCGTCTTCTTTCGGTACCTTGCTTGCGCTGAAAATTCTGCTTGCCATCAGCGTATTGGGGCACTTTCTCACGGCCATGTTTTTGCTGAGAAGCGGGCGTATGAATGCACGTTACTCGCGCGTTATTCATATCAGTCTGTTCTGCCACATGGTCGGGATCGTGATCCTGGCCAAGGCAATGTTCTATTGGCAGGGCTGATCGTCTTGCGCACGGTTACGATGGACTGACGCACAGGTTCAGCGGGACAGCAGGCCGTGCTCCATCGCGTATTTAACCAGACCTGCCGGTTTGTCGACCTTGAGCTTGCGCCTGATGCTCAAACGATGGGTTTCGACCGTGCGCACGCTGATAGCAAGTTCCCGGGCAATAGTCTTGTTGTTCAAACCCTGCGCCAGACCGATGAGCACTTGGCTTTCCCTCGGAGTGAGTTCGGTTTCATCTGGTTTCCTGGTGGCCAGTTTGAGGGCCACTTCGGCGCTGTAAAACGTCCCGCCTGTGGCGATCGCCTCGATGGCCGCAATGATTTCCTTTGAGGGGGCGTTTTTCAGCACATAACCACTGGCGCCTGCTCGAATGGAGGTCGCGATGTACTCATGGTTGTCATACATGCTCAGAATGAGGATTTTGATGTCCGGGTACTGAATGCGCAGCAGTCGTGTCAGTTCCAGGCCATTCATGTCTTTCAAACCGATGTCGACCAGCAGAATGTCGGGTGAAACACGGCCGCAAAGATCGAGTGCCTGGGCCCCATTCTCGGCCTCGCCGACCACGTCGAAGGAAGGCCGGACACCCAGCAATGCGCGTATGCCATCACGCACTAAAGAGTGATCGTCCACCAACGCAATACGGATGGGGTATGAGGTGTTCATGATCGCGCTCTGGTTGTTTTCAGGGTTGTTTTTGGCTTGTTGTTATGAGCACTACGCGAGTGAGCGAAGGCGGGTGGGGAGGGTAATGATCAATTCACTTCTGCCAGGGATCGACGACAGACTGAAGTGGCCGTTGAAGTGATCGACGCGCTCGCGAATGTTGCGCAAGCCGATCCCACCGTGGATCTCTTCAAGCCGATTGATATTGAACCCGACGCCATCATCGCATACCGATAGCCTGACCTGGGCCGGATCACCCTCCAGATCAATGTATACGTTATTGGCTTTGGCGTGACGTTCGATGTTGGTCAGCGCCTCCTGCAGGATCCTGAAAAGTGCCACGGGGGCGCCATCGACCAGTTGGACGTCGCCGAGGTTGTTTTCATAGTGAAGGGTCAAACCGCTTCGCAGTTCGAACTCTGTCACCAACTGGGCGACGGCGGCGGCCAGCCCCAGCGTGTCAAGCAACGAAGGGCGAAGATCATGAGAAATGCTCCGAACTTCGCCGATTGCATCCGCAAGCCGACCTATTCCTTGACGAAGGATGTCCTGGCCTTTTTCGCGTCCGGCCTCGAGTTCAAGGGCGGCCAGTTCAAACTGAAATTTGATTGAAACCAACACCTGGCTGATGCCGTCGTGCAGTTCACGCGAGAGCCGTGATCGCTCTTCTTCTTGAAGACTCACAATGCGTTGAGTCAAACCTTGCAGCTTTTTATCGGCTAGACGATGTTCGCTGGCGTTCAAGGTCAGCCCGCACGCAAAGACCAGCAACACGGCGACGAGGGCTACGACACCAATAGCGAGCATGGTGGTGTAGATGCCTCGGGCGACTTCTTCGCGAGCCTGATGGGTGGCGCGCTCGACGTCCTCAAGATAAATCCCGGTGCCGAGCATCCAGCCCCAGCGGTCGAGCATCACGACGTACGCCAGTTTGTCGGTGACCTGTCCGGTCGAGGGCTTTTCCCATGCGTAATGTTGAAACCCGTCGCCGGACTGCGCGCTTTTTAGTAACGCCTGAATCACCGGTAACCCATGGGGGTCGGTCATGCTCCACAAGTCTTGGCCCACCAGCGCGGCCTGACGGGGGTGCATCAGACTGCGGCCGTTATGGTCATAGACGAAGAAATAGCCGTTGATGCCAAAACTTAGCTTTGCCAGCTCATCAAGGACTTTTTGCTTGGTTTGCTCATCGTCCCGACCACTCTCATACACCGGGGCAAGCGCGCTCATCGCCATTTCTACGTAGTTTTTCAGCTCCGCACGTTTACTGGCCAGAATACTGTCTTCAATCAGCTGCGCCTGCTGTTCACCCAGACGCTGGTTTTGGAATATGACCAGCGCGCTGATGACCCCAACGGCCAATATCAGGGGCAGGATGCCGAGGGCGACGATTTTGTATTTGAGTTGCATGACGAGTGAAATCCAGGCTGACGGGTTTGCCTAAAGAGGGCTAGACACCGATTGTCGAACGACTTGACGGCACATGGTAGCCGCGTAAGGCGGCAATTGACCCGCGTAGTTCTACGTAGAAGTCTTAGTAGTACTGCGGATGTTTATACCCGCGTAGTGCGCGGATAGTAGTTAAGCCCTTTTTTACGGGGCATAACAATAACAACTATCGCCGCAGGGCTATGTTCCTCGGCAGGAGACCCACAATGACTCGACTGACCAAACATCTTGCTTGGTTCGCCGTTGCCTGCTTGGGGGCAATTGCATTGGGTGTCGTCGCGCTGCGCCGCGGTGAAGCCATCAACGCACTCTGGATCGTGGTCGCCGCCGTGGCGATTTATCTGGTTGCCTACCGTTATTACAGCTTGTTCATCGCCACCAAAGTGATGCAGCTGGACCCTAATCGCGCCACCCCTGCGGTCGTCAATAACGATGGTCTGGACTATGTGCCGACCAACAAACATATCCTTTTTGGTCACCACTTTGCCGCCATCGCTGGCGCCGGCCCTCTGGTCGGCCCGGTGCTTGCGGCGCAGATGGGGTATCTGCCCGGTACGCTCTGGCTGATTGCCGGTGTGGTGTTCGCCGGTGCGGTGCAGGATTTCATGATTCTGTTCCTGTCCACCCGGCGCAACGGTCGCTCCCTGGGCGAGATGGTGCGTGAAGAAATGGGCCGTGTGCCCGGCACCATTGCCTTGTTCGGTTGCTTCCTGATCATGATCATCATCCTTGCGGTGTTGGCGCTGATCGTGGTTAAAGCGTTGGCGGACAGCCCATGGGGCATGTTCACGGTGCTGGCGACGATCCCGCTTGCGATGTTCATGGGCGTCTACATGCGCTACATCCGTCCGGGTCGCATTGGCGAAATCTCGCTGATCGGTGTGATTTTGCTGCTGGCGTCGATCTGGACCGGCGGGCAGATTGCTGCGGACCCGGTCTGGTCCAAGGCCTTCACCTTCACCGGCATACAAATCACTTGGATGCTGGTCGGTTACGGCTTCGTCGCGGCGGTATTGCCGGTCTGGCTGTTGTTGGCACCCCGGGATTACCTGTCGACGTTCCTGAAAATCGGCACCATCGTTGCGTTGGCAATTGGCATCCTGATCATTGCGCCTGAGCTGAAAATGCCCGCGCTGACTCAGTTCACCGACGGCACCGGTCCGGTTTGGAAAGGCGCGCTGTTCCCCTTCCTATTCATCACCATTGCCTGCGGTGCGGTGTCCGGGTTCCACTCGTTGATCGCGTCGGGTACCACGCCGAAGCTGCTCGACAGTGAAGCCAACTCCCGTTACATCGGCTACGGCGCGATGCTCATGGAGTCCTTCGTGGCGATCATGGCCATGGTGGCGGCTTCGGTGATTGATCCGGGCGTGTATTTCGCGATGAACAGCCCTGCAGCGATTGTCGGCAGCGACGCGGTCACGGTTGCGCAAACCGTCAGCAGTTGGGGCTTTGCCATCACTCCAGACGCGCTGATTGCGGTGGCTAAAGACATCGGTGAAACCACTGTGCTGGCCCGTGCTGGCGGTGCGCCGACCCTGGCGGTCGGTATCGCGCAGATACTGCACCAGGTACTGCCGGGCAAAGACACCATGGCGTTCTGGTACCACTTCGCGATTCTGTTCGAGGCGCTGTTCATCCTCACCGCCGTGGATGCGGGGACCCGAGCCGGTCGTTTCATGCTCCAGGATTTGCTGGGTACCTTTGTACCGGCGCTTAAACGTACTGAATCCTGGACTGCCAACCTGATCGCGACTGGCGGTTGCGTCGCGATGTGGGGCTACTTGCTTTATCAAGGCGTGATCGACCCGTTGGGCGGGATCAACACCTTGTGGCCGCTGTTCGGCATCTCCAACCAGATGCTGGCCGGTATCGCGCTGATGCTCGCGACCGTCGTGCTGATCAAAATGAAGCGCCAACGCTACATATGGGTCACCCTGCTGCCAGCGGTGTGGCTGCTGATCTGCACCACCATGGCCGGCTACATCAAGCTGTTCGATCCGAGCCCGGCGGTTGGCTTTCTGGCTTTGGCGACCAAGTACCGCACGGCGCTGGATGCGGGTCAGGTATTGGCCCCGGCCAAGACTATCGATCAGATGCAGCACGTGATTTTCAACGCGTACACCAACGCTACCCTGACTGCGCTGTTCCTGTTCGTGGTGTTCAGCATCCTGTTCTATGCGATCAAGGTCGGTGTGGCGGCGTGGGGCACCAAAGAGCGTACGGATAAAGAAGCGCCATTCCAGGCGCTGCCAGACGCACGATGAGCCTGGGTTTCAACGGAGGAGCTGCCTATGTTCAATGACCTGAGTCGACTCGGGAAATACCTCGGCCAGGCCGCCCGCCTGATGGTGGGCATGCCTGACTACGATAATTACGTCGAGCATATGCAGATCACCCACCCCGATAAGCCGGTGATGACCTACGAAGCGTTCTTTCGTGAACGTCAGGAGGCGCGTTACGGCGGCGGCAACGGGCAGTCTCCCCGCTGCTGTTGATCGTCTGTCTTGATAGAGCAACGCGCCACGCCTTGTCGTGGCGCGTTGCGTTTGGGCACAAACCGAGGCCTGCGTTTAGTCTTGGCCAACGCTACAAACATCCCGCAGACGATAGTGGACCCGGTGCAACGCCGCGAGCAGTCCGGTTTTTGGAGGCGGGCGGTTCACTGACCCAGATCAACCGACGCAAAATTCAGCCTGTTATAAATATCAGCCTATGCTGCACATGAAATTCGGGTTTCGGGTCGACAAAAGGGGTGAGGTTTGCCCCGTTAATGGCGTTGACGTTTAGAAAGTGCCAGCCCCGGTTGACGTGCCGACAGGGAGCCCAATGTGATGGTTTACGCCTTAGCTGAGGAGTGACATTAAGTGAAAGCTCTCGTTTATCAAGGTCCTGGCCAGAAATCCTGGGAGGACAAAGCAAACCCTATCATCGAAAAGCCTACTGATGCTGTTGTGCGAATCCTGCACACCACCATCTGCGGTACTGATCTGCACATCCTTAAAGGTGATGTTCCTGCCGTCACAAAAGGACGGACGCTGGGCCATGAGGGCGTGGGCGTCGTGGAGGCGGTTGGTTCGGCTGTCCGTAACTTCAAGAAGGGCGATCACGTACTGATTTCGTGTGTCACCTCATGCGGCAGTTGCGCCAACTGTAAGCGTCAGCTGTATTCGCACTGTGCTGATGGCGGCTGGATTCTCGGCCACTTGATTGACGGTACCCAGGCACAACAGGTACGCATTCCGCACGCAGACAATAGCCTGTACCCGATTCCTGCTGGCGCCGATGAAGAAGCGTTGGTGATGTTGAGCGATATTTTGCCCACCGGTTTTGAGATCGGTGTGCTGTCGGGCAAGGTCAAACCGGGCGATTCAGTCGTCATCGTGGGCGCGGGTCCGGTCGGATTGGCGGCATTGCTCACTGCCCAGTTTTATTCTCCTGCCACCCTGATTGTGGTGGATGCCGATCCAAATCGGCTCGAAGTTGCCAAGCGATTCGGCGCCACTCACACCATTGACATCAACGTGGAGAATGCTGTCGATCGAATCTTCGCATTGACCGATGGGGTGGGTGTGGATGTTGCCATCGAAGCCGTGGGCATTCCTGCCTCCTTCGATACCTGTCAGCAAGTGATTGCTCCGGGCGGGCATATTGCCAACGTGGGTGTGCATGGCAAAAGTGTCGAGCTGCACCTGGAAAAACTGTGGATTCAAAACATCAATATCTCCACCGGCCTGGTCAACACCAATACCACGCCGATGTTATTGAAAACGGTGCAATCCGGAAAAATCGAGCCGGGCCAGCTCATCACTCATCGCTTCAAACTAGACAACATTCTTGAGGCATATGAGGTGTTTGCCAACGCGGCCAAAGAAAAGGCTATAAAAGTGATTCTGTCTCAATAAAGCGTCTTCGATCACTGCCCGATACTAAGGAAATCGTATGGATGATCAGGCACGCGTCTCATTGGGCCCGTCCACCGAGGGCTTGTTGCTTGTGATGAACGCAGGTTCTTCAAGCATCAAGTTTTCCATCTACCCATCCAGGCTGGATGATCAAGGGCAGCCCGTGGCCCGCGGTCATGGCAGCCTGGAGAGGCAGGGCAACGTATACCGGTTACGCTTTCGCGAGGTCGCCAGTGACGTGAATGTCGAGGAGCAGTGGCCGCAGACGGATGAGTCGGTCACCGACGAGACGTTGGGTCGTTTGGTTGAATGGATCGAACGCTACACCGGTGACACGCTTGCTGCCGCGGGCCACCGAATCGTTCACGGAGGCGAACGAAAGCAGGTCGCCGCCTTGATCGATGCGACGGTATTGAGCGAAATGGAAGCGCTGATACCGATCGCACCCTTGCATCAGCCTCTGTGTCTGGCCCCGGTGCGGTACTTGGCGCGCGAACACCCTCGACTGCCGCAAGTGGCGTGTTTCGATACTGCGTTTCACCACTCTCTGGATCGCCTGGAAACACTGTATGGACTGCCTCGTGCCTTGAGCGAGGAGGGCATACGTCGTTATGGGTTCCACGGTCTTTCCTACGAATACATTGCCAGTGTCTTGCCGGGCTACGATTCGCGTGCGGCGGCGGGTCGGACCATCGTCGCCCACCTCGGTAATGGCGCAAGTTTGTGTGCCTTGCACGGGGGACTCAGCCGCGCCACCAGCATGGGTTTTACCACGCTGGACGGCATCCTTATGGGCACTCGCCCAGGCCATCTGGATCCCGGCATCCTGCTGTACCTCTTGCGCGAGCGAGGCATGACGGTCCAGGCGCTTGAGCATTTGCTTTATCACGAGTGTGGTGTGTTAGGCGTCTCTGGCGGAATTTCCAGCGACATGCGTGAACTGTCTGCCAGCCAAGCCCCTGAAGCCAAAGAGGCCATTGATGTCTATGTGCGTACCATCGTGCGCGAAATAGGGGCGTTTTCTGCCGTATTGGGCGGGCTTGACGCGCTGGTATTTACCGGCGGCATTGGCGAACACGCGGTCGCCGTGCGAGCCGCCATTCTAAAGGGCTGCGCCTGGCTTGGGCTGGACATGGATGAACCTGCAAACCAAAAGCACGGCCCTCGCCTGTCGCACCCTGACAGCCGGGTGGCAGCTTGGGTAATTCCCACCGATGAAGACAACGTAATTGCACGTCATACCTTGCAATTGCTGCACGCCAGCGCCGAATTCCGGGCGGCAAATAAGAAAACTGAAAGTTATTGAATTAACCACTCCCTGTACGTTCCATTCCTGAGTTGCCGAGCGGTTGTCTGTCAGCCCGCGGATACGAATGGATTGACAACACAACGGTATAAGGAGAAAGCGATGAAGCAGTTGAAAGTGGCTTCCAGCGTTGCTGCACAGGCCTGTTTTCTGACCTCGCGACAGGTTGTGGGTTTTGATCAAACCGATTTGACCGACATTGCCGCCGCCGTTCTCACGACGGAAGACGTGCGCAATGGAATGATCGAGGTGATTAGTAATTCCGGGTTCGATATTCCTGTTTTTTTTGCAGTTACCGCGCAGGACAAGTTCTCTCGTAACACGCTCCCCGGCATTGAAGATGTGTTATTACAGATCAGTGGCGTATTCGATTTGGGCAGTGACAAGGCCGAGTTCTATGGCGACAAGCTGGAAACCGCTGCCCGGCGGTATGAGGACAATCTGTTTCCCCCCTTTTTCGGTGCACTCAAACGCTATGAGGAGCGTGGCAACTCAACGTTTGCTTGCCCAGGGCACCAAGGCGGACAGTTCTTTCGCAAACACCCTGCCGGGCGTCAGTTCTTTGAGTTTTTTGGGGAGACGCTGTTTCGCTCCGACCGCTGTAACGCCGATGTGGAGATGGGGGATCTGTTGATCCACGAAGGCGTGGCGCTGGCCGCCCAACAACGTGCGGCTCAGATTTACAACGCGGATAAAACTTACTTTGTCCTCAATGGCACCTCGGCGTCGAACAAGGTCGTGACCAATGCGCTGCTGACGCCTGGGGATGTGGTGCTGTTCGATCGAAATAACCACAAGTCGGTGCATCAAGGCGCTTTATTCCAGGCGGGCGCCACGCCGCTTTATCTGGAAACAGCACGCAACCCCTACGGCTTTATCGGCGGTATCGACGCGCACTGTTTTGACGAAACGTACCTGCGTGAGCGTCTGCAGGAAATCATGCCCGAAAAAGCCGCTGCACCAAGGCCGTTCCGGCTGGCGGTGATTCAGTTGGGGACCTACGACGGTACGATTTATAACGCCCGTCAGGTAGTCGACAAGATAGGCCATCTCTGCGACTATATTCTGTTCGACTCGGCATGGGTGGGCTATGAGCAATTCATTCCCATGATGCGCGACTGTTCGCCAATGTTGCTGGAGCTGGGTCCTGATGACCCCGGCATTTTTGTGACGCAATCGATTCACAAACAACAGGCCGGTTTCTCTCAAGCATCGCAAATCCACAAAAAAGACCGTCACATTAAAGGGCAGGATCGCTACTGCAATCACCATCGCCTGAATAACTCGTTCATGGCGCAGGCGTCGACCAGTCCGTTCTATCCACTGTTTGCCTCGCTCGATGTCAATGCCCGCATGCACAGCGGCCGCAGCGGCCTGCGTTTGTGGAGCGAGTGCGTACGCGCCGGTATTGAGGCGCGCAAAATGGTGATGGACAACTGCACATTGATCAGGCCGTTCGTGCCGCCGACTATCGATGGCAAATACTGGCAGGATTATTCCACCGACGAGATTGCCAGCAACCTCAAGTTTTTCATGTTTCACCCCGATGAACGCTGGCATGCGTTCGAAGGGTATAACGAGCAGCAATACTTCATTGACCCGTGCAAATTGTTGTTCACCACGCCGGGCATTGATGCAGTCACCGGCCAATACACAAGCTTCGGGATCCATGCCGGTATCCTGGCGACCTTCCTGCGTCAGAACGGGATCGTGCCGGAAAAAAGCGACCTGAACTCGATTCTGTTTCTGCTTACGCCCGCCGAAGACAAGGCCAAGATGCACCACTTGGTGGCTCAGATAGCCCGGTTCGAGCGGTTTATCAAAGACGACGCGCCGTTGAGCAGCGTATTGCCCGGTATTTATGCCGCGCACGAAGCCCGTTATAAAGACTACACCATCGTTCAGTTGTGTCAGGAAATGCACAACCTGTATGCGCAGCATGACGTCAAACAGTTGCAGAAAGAGATGTTCCGGCAGTCGCACATGCCCGCAATCGCAATGGGCCCGCGCGACGCCAACCTGGAGTTCATCCGTGGCAACGTTGAGCTCATTCCTCTGGAAAGTGCGCAAGGGCGTATCGCCACGGAGGGCGCGTTGCCTTATCCGCCAGGTGTGCTGTGCGTGGTGCCCGGTGAGGTCTGGGACGGTGCGGCGCTGAAGTACTTCCTCGCACTCCAAGACGCTATCAATCAGTTCCCGGGGTTCACCCCGGAATTGCAGGGCGTGTACCTGAAACAAGAAGACGATGGCCGCCTGCGGGCTTATGGCTACGTGCTCAAGCAGTAACGACTCATCACCGTGGACGCCCACCAACCGGTGAGGCGTATCGATTAAACATGTCGTCGTTTCGGGCTGTAAAAGGGGTGGAACATGGGAACTGCAGTTAAAAAAATGAGTGTGGTGCAGCTGACCGTGCTGACGGCTGTCAACATGCTCGGGTCGGGCATTGTCATGCTGCCGAGCAAACTGGCGCAGGTCGGGACGATATCAATTTTCTCTTGGATCGTGACCGCGCTGGGCTCATTGGCACTGGCTTATGCGTTTGCCAAGTGTGGGCGCTTCAGCCGTAAGGCTGGCGGTATGGGGGGGTATGCCGAGTACGCGTTCGGGCGTTCGGGCAACTTCATGTCCAACTACACGTATGGCGTGTCGCTGCTGATCGCCAACATTGCAATCGCTATTACGGCAGTGGGCTATTCGGTCGTCCTGTTCAAAACATCGCTATCACCAGTTGCCACTGCGATGGCCGCTATCGCGCTGCTCTGGGTCACGATGTTTGCCAACTTCGGGGGGGCAAGGATCACTGGTCGGATTGGTAACGTCACCATTTGGGGGGTCATCCTGCCGGTTGTCGTCCTTTCGATAATCGGCTGGTTCTGGTTCGACTTCTCAACCTATCGAGCGGCCTGGAACCCCCATAACATGCCGTTTATGCAAGCAGTAGGGGCCTCGATCTCGATCACCTTGTGGGCTTTCCTGGGGCTCGAGTCCGCATGCGCCAACACCGATGCCGTCGAAAACCCGGAGCGTAATGTGCCGATCGCCGTGCTGGGGGGAACCTTGGCTTCAGCAGTGATCTACATCGTCTCGACCAACGTGATTGCGGGGATGATTCCCAATGCTGAGCTGGTCAGCTCGACGGCACCCTTTGGTCTGGCGTTTGCCACGATGTTTACGCCCTTGGTGGGCAATATTGTCATGGGCCTGATGATTGTGGCCTGTATTGGTTCGTTATTGGGGTGGCAGTTCACCATTGGCCAAGTGTTCAAGAGCTCGGCGGACGTCGGGTACTTCATGAAAATCTTCGGCAAGGTGACCAAGACCGATACGCCTGTCGCCGGTATGCTCGTATTGTTGGCATGCCAGACAGCGTTGTCGTTGATGACCATCAGCCCGGACCTGAGTGGGCAGTTCGACCGACTCGTTAATCTGGCGGTGGTGACCAATCTGGTCCCCTATCTGATGTCCATGGCGGCCTTGATGACGATTCAACAAGCCGCAAACGTAACCCCGCGCCAGGCGTTACTGGCTAATATTGTCGCTTACATTGCCGCAGCCTACAGTTACTACGCACTCTTCAGCGCCGGTGCAGACGCGATGATGCTGGGTGGCATTGTGACGATGTTGGGTTGGACATTGTACGGTACTGTTTCCCGACGTTTTATGAAGGACGGAAGCCCTCAACCAGTCGGCGAAAAGCTATCGGTTTGATAATCAAGGAACACTGAAGGGTAGTAGACAGCGTGCAGCTGTCTTCTACAGTCAGACGGCTCTCGGGCAGTCTGTTTGCAATCGACCTGCTGTTGCGGAAACGTCTACAACGCCGTCCTATGGAGTCGTCATGTATATTTTCAACTCGCTGCTGTCCAGCGCTGATAACCCGTCAGCCGTACCGATCGCGTCGCCTGAACTTAACGACGTCGGTCCACTCTCGGCCGACCTGCTTGATCGCATGCATCGTTACTGGCTCGCTGCCAATTACCTGTGTGTCGGGCAGATCTACCTCAAGGCCAACGCGTTGTTGCGCGAGCCCCTGACTGCCGAGCACATCAAGCCGCGCCTGCTGGGACACTGGGGAACATCGGCGGGTCAGAACTTCATCTATGTGCACTTGAACAGGCTCATCAGCGAGCAGCATGTCGAGATGGTCTATATCTCTGGACCCGGGCATGGCGGCCCTACGCTCAATGCCTGCGCCTGGCTAGAGGGCACTTACAGCGAGGTGCACGCTGAGATAACGCCGGACGAGGCGGGTATGTTGCGGTTTTTCCGCAGTTTCTCCACGCCAGGTGGCGTGCCCAGCCACTGTGGTCCGCACACGCCCAATTCCCTGCATGAGGGCGGCGAACTGGGTTATTCGCTGGTGCATGCCTTCGGCGCTGCGTTTGACAATCCCGAGTTGCTGGTGACCTGCGTGATTGGTGATGGCGAGGCCGAGACATGTCCACTGGAGGGCAGCTGGAAGAGCATCCGTTTTCTCAATCCCCGCGACGATGGTGCGGTGTTGCCGATTTTGCACCTCAATGGTTACAAAATCTCCGGCCCCACCGTGGAAGCGCGCACAGACGATGCCGACCTTGTCGAGCTGTACCGTGGACGCGGTTATGAACCGATTATTGTCGCGGGCGACGATTTGCCAGGCATGCATCAACGTTTTGCGGCGGCCCTGGATGCGTCTTACGCCAGCATACGTGACATCCAGCGTCGTGCGCGGAACGAGGGGCTGGTCGAGCGTTTGCGTTGGCCGATGATTATTTTGCGCAGCCCTAAAGGCTGGACCGGGCCGAAGGTGGTCGACGGTCTGCCGGTCGAAGGCACATTCCGCGCGCATCAGGTGCCACTGGCCAATGTGATCCAGAATCCACAACACTTGGCCCAGCTCGAGGCCTGGATGCGCAGCTATTCGCCACAGACGTTGTTTGATGACAACGGTGCGCTGGTGCCTGAACTGCAGGCACTGACCCCGCCGGCCGCGTTGCGTATGGGCGCTGTTCCTCACGTCAACGGCGGGCGAGTGCTGACCGCGCTAGACCTGCCAGACTTTGCCGACTATGGCCTGGAAGTGCCGGGGCCAGGCGAAGTGATCGCTGAGGCGCCGCGCAAGCTGGGCGAATACCTGCGTGACGTGATTCGCTTCAACCCCACCAACTTCCGCGTGTTCGGGCCGGATGAAACCAATTCCAACCGACTCAATGCGGTGTTTGAAGCCACCAACCGAACGGCTACGGGACCGGTACTCGAGATCGACGATCACCTCGCGCCCAATGGCCGGGTGATGGAGGTGCTCAGCGAGCATTTGTGCGAGGGCTGGCTGGAGGGTTATTTGCTTACGGGGCGCCACGGCATGTGGTCGACCTATGAGGCTTTCGCCCAAGTCGTCGACTCCATGGTGACGCAACATGCCAAATGGTTGCAGCAGAGTCGCGAGTTTCAGTGGCGCCGCCCATTGGCCTCGCTCAATGTGCTGCTCACCAGCCATGCCTGGCGCAACGACCATAATGGTTTCAGTCATCAGTCCACGGGCTTTGTCGACAATGTGTTGCAACGTCGTTCCGACGTGGTGCGGGTGTACTACCCGCCGGACTCCAACTGCCTGGTCAACGTGTTCGATCACTGCTTGCGCAGCCGCAATTACGTGAACGTGGTGACCTGCGGCAAGCAGCCGGATTTCCAGTGGCTGGATTTCGACGCTGCGCTGAAACACTGCTCTCAAGGCGCATCGATCTGGAATTTCGCCAGCAGCGATGAGGGTGACGATCCCGATGTGGTGTTAGCGTGCGCTGGCGATGTACCGACCACCGAGGCGGTGGCGGCGGCATGGCTGCTGCAGAAATATGTCCCCGGCATCCGCGTACGGCTGGTCAATGTCGTGGACCTGTGCATTCTCAGCAACCCGGAAACGCGCCCCCACGGTATGGATCATGGGTCGTTTGAGGCCTTGTTCACCCGTGATGCACCGGTGATGTTCGCCTTCCATGGTTCTACCTGGGTCATCCACTCCATGGTGCATGGCCGGGCCAACGAAGCCCGCTTCCATGTTCGTGGTTTCTCTGATCGGGGCACCACGACCACACCGTTTGACATGGTGGTGCTTAATCAGATGAGTCGCTACCAACTCGCTATCGACGCATTGAGCCATGTGCCGCGCCTGTGTGCTCATAGCCAGAATGCGGTGAGTTATTTCGAAAGCCAGTTGCGCAAGCATCACACGTACATTCGCGAGCACTTCGAGGACCTTCCAGAGATACGCAATTGGCACTGGACCGCTGACTTCAGCCAGCCTGACAGCCCGCCGCCATTAGCCAAGGGGCATGTAAGAGGCCAGCTCTTTACCGATGCCTGAGCGGTTTCGACATCCGGTTACGCTTGAGGTGTGGCCGGACCCCAGTTTGTCCCCAGTTCGTATAAGGGCCAGTCCATGCAGTCTCCTTGCAACGATCTTGATCCGAGCTTTCAAACCCTGCGCCAACTGGCGTTTGATCAGTCCATCCGTTGGTCGTGTCTGAATGATGATATCTGGCGCAGTCTCGACCATGAATTATGGGAACTGACCCATAATCCCTGTGTGGTGCTCAATGCGGTTTCCGACCAGAAGATCAACCTCCTGCTGGGCAACAGTCATTTTCATGCGCGGGTTACCCGCATCGCCGAGATCCATCGGGATATCCTCGCTCAGCCCTCATGGTTCGAGCGCGAACAGCCTGACGCTGATTTGCATCAAGTGGCCTACTTCTCCATGGAGTACATGCTCAGCGAGGCACTGCCGATTTACTCGGGAGGGTTGGGCAATGTCGCGGGCGATCAGTTGAAAGCCGCCAGCGACCTGGGTGTTCCGGTGGTGGCTGTCGGTATGCTTTGGCAGCAAGGGTATTTTCGTCAGGAAATCGGTTTTCAGGGTGACCAGCAAGCGTTGTACCCGGTCAATGACACGCGCCAATTGCCGGTGGAGCCCTTGTTGCGCCCCGATGGCAGTTTGTTACGTCTGTCCGTGCAACTGCCAGGTCTGACGGTCTGGGTGCGGGGTTGGCAGGCAACGGTGGGCCGTAATAAATTGTTGCTGCTCGACAGTAACGACCCGGCCAATCCACCCCCGTTCCGGCTGATCACCGGTGAGCTGTATGGCGGCGATGTGGAGATGCGTCTTCGCCAGGAGGTGGTGTTGGGTATTGGTGGATGGCGTTTACTGGAGGCCGCAGGTTACACGCCGGATGTCTGTCATCTAAACGACGGCCACGCCGCTTTCGCGGTGCTTGAACGGGCCCGCAGCTACATGCAGGCGAACAAGGTCGGGTTCGATGTCGCGATGACCGCCACCCGTGCCGGTAATGTGTTCACCACCCATACACCGGTCGAGGCCGGTTTCGACCGTTTCCCCTCGGAGCTGATCAGCAAATACATGGGGCGCTATGTCGAAACTGAGCTGGGTCAGCCTTTGTCGGCCATTCTGGCGCTGGGACGGCAGAACGCTGATGATGCGCAAGAACCCTTCAATATGGCGTTCCTGGCGATGCGTTGTGCAGGTGCGGTCAATGCAGTGAGCCGTCTGCATGGGGCAACCTGCCGCCACATTTTCCAGAGTCTGTTTCCACGCTGGCCCCGCGATGCCGTGCCGGTCGGGTACGTGACCAATGGCGTTCATCTGCCGACATGGGTATCACTCGAGGCCGAGTCGCATTGGCAAGCCTTGCACGGGGGCGATCTGCCTTGGCGCGGCACCAGTGAGTCGCGGGTCAGCGAGTTACTGGAGCAGGTCGACGACGGGCAGATCTGGCGTTTGCGCCAGCAGGCCAGGACGCTGTTGTTCGAGTTCGTCCGCACGAGTCTGGCGCGCAGCGAGGCCATTCACGGAGCCTCGCTGGAGGCCATTGAGTCGGCGGGTGCCCTGTTCAACCCGCAGGTTTTGACGCTGGGCTTTGCCAGGCGCTTTGCCTCGTATAAACGGCCTAACCTGTTGTTACAGGACCCCGACAGGCTGCTGCGTATTCTCAATCATCCAACCCGGCCGGTGCAGTTACTGATCGCCGGCAAGGCGCATCCGGCCGACATCGTCGGGCAGCAGATGATTCGTGACTGGCATGCGTTTATTCGCCGTCCCGAGGTCAACGGGCGTGTGGCGTTCCTCGAAGACTACGATATGCGCGTAGCACGCCATTTGGTGCAAGGGGTCGATGTTTGGGTCAATACCCCACGCCGTCCGTGGGAAGCCAGCGGCACCAGTGGGATGAAAGTCCTGGCCAACGGCGGGCTGAACCTGTCCCAGCTCGATGGCTGGTGGGCCGAAGCATGCTCAGAGGAGGTGGGCTGGGGGATTGGCGATGGTGCCGAGCATGCTGACGATTACGACAGTGTCGACGCTACCCAGCTTTATTCGTTGCTTGAGGATGAGGTGGTGCCTGCTTTTTATGAGCGCGATGCAGAGGGCATTCCCAGGCAATGGATCCGGCGCATGCGCTGCAGCATGGGAGCGCTGGTGACACAGTTTTCCGCCGACCGGGCCGTGCGCGACTACACCCAACATTATTATCTGCCCGCCGCCACGGGCTACCGGGCGCGCGCGGCTGATGAAAGCCGACTGGCCGTGCAACTCACTCGTGAACGCGAGGATCTGAATGTTCGTTGGGCTCATATCCGCTTTCTGCATCTGGACATGCACCAGCAGATGGGCCACTACGCTGCAACGTTACACATGGACCTTGATGGACTGTCCCCGGGCCAACTACGCGTGCAGCTGTATGCCGAAGGTCTGGAGGGCGCGCCCGCTGATATTCAGGACATGGTGATCGACCCGATGGCACTGTCCGGAGGTGTTTTGATCTATCGCGCCGAGGTACCCGATGATCGTCCTGCCCAGGCTTATACCGCGCGCGTGATCGTCAATGGCGCCACTGGGCTGGAGGTCCCGCTGGAGGTCGGTCTCATTGCCTGGCAGCGTTAACGTGCCTTTTCACAGCGCTAGGCTATAGACGCTGAACATCTCATGCCGAGGCCTGCGGTTGCGGGCCTCGAGTTACCCTTTTTATCTGTCTGGAAGACACTATGTCCTTTGATCAGCAAAATCGTCTTGGCATGAAAGCACTGCTTATCCATGAAGATCTTGCTGCCAATACGGCGGCGGGCCGCGCCGTCAGGCAACTGGCGCAAGAGCTGGAAAAACGCCAGGTTGAGGTCCTGCTGGCACAGTCGGCGCTGGATGCCACTGTTCTGATTCACTCAGACCCTATGGTGCAATGCGTGTTACTCGATTGGGAGTTGGCCCTCGACGACAGTCATGCAATAGCCAACAGCGTATTGGATGCTGTGCGTGAGCGCAGCGAGACGCTGCCGATTTTTCTGCTGGCTGATCGCAACAGTGCAGCAACCATCCCGCTTGACGCCATGCAGAAATCAGACGACTTCATCTGGTTGCTGGAAGACACCACCGCGTTTATCAGCGGGCGCATCGTCGCTGCCATTCAGCGTTACCGTGAGGCCGTGCTGCCACCGATGTTTGGTGCGCTGGTACGCTTCTCGCAAGTGTACGAATACTCTTGGCACACGCCCGGACATACCGGCGGTACAGCGTTTCTGAGGTCGACGGTAGGACGGGCTTTTTTCGATTTTTTCGGTGAAAACCTGTTCCGCTCGGACTTGTCGATTTCAGTGGGCGAGCTGGGTTCGTTACTCGATCATTCTGGGCCCATCGGTGCCAGCGAAGTGTACGCAGCGAAGGTCTTCGGGGCTCATCGCACGTATCACGTCACCAATGGTTCATCGACCTCCAATCGGGTGATCCTGATGGCCAGCGTCACACGTGACCAAGTGGCATTGTGTGATCGCAACTGCCATAAGTCGGTCGAGCACGCGATGACCATGTCCGGGGCGATTCCGACCTACCTGATTCCCTCGCGAAATCACTACGGTCTGATCGGGCCGATACCTCCCCAGCGCCTGAGCCCCGAGGCCGTGCGCGACGCCGTGGCGAGCAATCCATTGGTGCGTGACGGGTTCGACCCGACGCCGATGCACGCGATCGTCACCAACTCCACCTACGACGGACTTTGTTACAACGTCACCCAGGTCGAGAAGCTGCTCGGTCAAAGCGTCGACCGCCTGCATTTCGACGAAGCCTGGTTCGGTTATGCGCGCTTCAACCCGATCTACCGAGAGCGTTTCGCCATGCATGGCGAGCCAGCAGACTACAGCGCGGACAGGCCGACTGTGTTTGCGACCCAATCCACACACAAGTTGCTGGCGGCGCTGTCCCAGGCTTCGATGATCCATGTGCGCGATGGTCGCCGGCCTATCGAACATGCGCGGTTCAATGAAGCGTTCATGATGCATGCTTCGACTTCGCCGAACTACGCAATCATCGCCTCCAACGATGTCAGTGCGGCAATGATGGACGGCCCTGGTGGCAAAGCCCTGACGGGCGATGCAATTCGCGAGGCGATTGCTTTTCGACGCATGGTGCCGCGACTCAACGAAGAGTTCCAGGCCCGGGGCGAATGGTTTTTCAATGTCTGGCAGCCTGACACTGTCATCGATCCCGAGAGTGGCGAAGTGGTGCCGTTCCATACTGCCGATGAGGCTCTGCTGGCGAGTGAGCCTGAGTGTTGGGGGCTAAAACCCAATGCTGCCTGGCATGGCTTCGGTGACATCGAAGACGGCTACTGCATGCTTGACCCGATCAAGGTGTCGATCACCACGCCCGGGATTTTGCCCGGTGGCGGCATGAGCCAGCAGGGCATTCCTGCGGTGGTGCTCAGTGCCTACCTGGACCGGCAGGGCATCGTGGTGGAGAAAACCACCGACTTTACGATTCTGTTCCTGTTCTCTATCGGTGTGACCAAAGGCAAGTGGGGTACATTGGTCAGCACCTTGCTGGACTTCAAACGTGACTACGACGCCAACGCGCCACTGGACAGCGTGTTGCCGCCCCTGATCGTTGCGCACCCGCAACGCTACCGTGGCATGGGATTGCGCACACTGTGCGACACCATGTTCCAGGCCATGTCCGAACTGCGCACCACTGAATCCATGTCTCGGGCGTTCTCTACCTTGCCGGTGCCCCAACTCAGTCCGGTCGCGGCATACGAGCAACTGGTGCGCGGCAATATCGAAGTCCTTACCCTCGAACAAATGGCGGGCCGCACCGTGGCGACCGGGGTGGTGCCATATCCGCCAGGCATCCCGCTACTGATGCCCGGCGAGAGCGCAGGGGCGGCGGATGGTCCAATTCTCGGCTACCTCAAGGCGCTGCAAGAGTACGACCGGCGCTTCCCGGGCTTCACCCATGACACCCATGGCGTCGAGGTGGAGGATGGGCGTTATTTAGTCCGATGCATTAAATAAACCCCAGGACGGTCCGGGCGACGGGGAGGACGGCGGCTATGCTGAAATCATGGCTGCTCATCGCTATCGGCGCGTTGCTCGGTGCCGGCTTCGTTTCAGCTGATTAGCGCACGCTAAAGGAGTTGGATCATGAAAGGTTTTCTGGTGATTTTCTTCACTCAGCAGAATCGTCGCTATCGCGGAAAAATGCTCGGTGACTGGGTCGTCGACCTGGCCAAAGAACTGGGGCTACGCGGCGCCACGCTATCGACGGGCATAGAGGGATTTGGCCATACAGGCCAGCTGCATTCCACGCACGTCTTTGAACTTGCCGATCAACCTACCGAAATTCGTATGGCGATTAGCGAAGACGAATGCGCGCGCCTGTTCGAGCGCCTGGAGGCCGAAGACATCTCCTTGTTCTACATAAAAGCGCCGATCGAGCTGGGGACTGTCGGCAAAAAAGCCGACAAGCCCCTTAGTTGACCGGGAGTTCCAGTGTTGCGCAGAGACCGCCGTCTGGAAGGTTATCCAGATGTATCCGACCTTTCAGGCGAACCGCAATCGTTTGTACAATCGTCAGTCCAAGCCCTGCGCCCTGGTCGTTACCTCGACTGTAAAAACGCTCAAAGAGCCGCTCACGCTCTGCCTCGTTGATACCCGGCCCCTGATCTTCGACAGCCAGCTGGAAGTGTCCATTGATTTTTGTCAGGCGGACAGTGATCAGGCCATGTTCTGGAGAAAAGTTCGCGGCGTTGGTCACCAGGTTATTAAGCGCGATGTTAATCGCTACTGGGTCGGTATGGGTGATGTAAGGGACATCGCTGACGTCGAAAGTCAGCTCAAGGCCCTTGCTCAGCAACCAGGGCGTAAGCTGAACGAGACCCTCTCGAACAGTCGCCGTCAGGTCAACGGTTTGCAGGGGCGGTGCTATCGACTGGGGTTCGAGCCTGGCCATGGTCAGCAACTGGTTAACCAAACGGCTGGTGCGGTCTACACCGACGATCAGGTATTCGAGTGACTCTCGTTTTTCTGCCTCGGTGCCCGCTTCCAGTAAATTCTGCGCATGCACCCGAAGTACCGCCAACGGTGTCCGCATTTCATGGGCCGCATCGGCAATGAAGCGTCGCTCTCGCCCCAGCACCTCCTGGATTTGCGAAAGCATTCGATTCAGCGCGGCCTGCATGGGTTCGAGTTCGCTGGGCAGCGGCTCGATTTGCAGGGGCTCCAGGGAGCCGGAGTGTCGAGCGCGCAGGGTCGCGGCCAAGTCGGCCAGAGGCTTGAGCCCCCAACCAATCGCCAGCCACATCACTGTGACCAGGATCAGGCTGCCCAACAGATTTGGCCAAAGGGTATGCTGAACGATACGGTCAACCAGATCCGTTCGCACATCGTTACGCTCGCCGACCCAGATATGCAGGCCGTACTGCACGTCGTCGAGAATGAATGTCCGCCACTGATGATTTTTCAGGTCAACGACATCGCTGAAACCTGTCTGGGAGGGGGGCAGGGTAAAGGTGGGGGCGCTGGCAGTGTGTACCAGCAGTTCGCCTTGATGATTCCATACCTGAAAAGCAATTTTGCTCTCATAGGGATGGCCATCGAGCTTGGGCGAGGCTTGGCTGAGGGCCTGATTGAAGGCCTGGTACAGTGCTGAATGGTCCTTGCTGGCCATTGGCATGCGCATGACGCCTTGCAGCAGGCGAGCGTTTTGGGCCAGTTGCGCGTCATAGACTTCGGCAATTTCATGATTACTGTCATGCAGGTTGAAGAAACTCATGATCAGCAGGCCGACAAGCAACAGGCCGAGAATCAGGGTCATGGTGCGCTTTCTGATTGACGTCATCGGCGCTCTTCAACCAGGTAACCGACACCGCGAATGGTCCGGATTAACTCAGAACTGAATTTTTTCCGCAGATTGTGGATGTGCACCTCGAGGGTGTTGCTTTCCGCTTCTTCGTTCCAGCCATAAAGCAGCTGGATCAATCGCTCGCGGGTCATCACCCGTCCTGGGGGAGAAAGCAGTTCATAGAGCAACTGGTACTCCTTGGGTGTCAGCGCAATCGGTGCGCCATGGTAAGTCACCTGTTGGGTACTCGGGTCCAGGCTGATATCGGCATGCTCGATCAGCACCCGGGCGCGTCCCGCACTTCGACGCAGCAGCGCGCGCAGGCGGGCTTTCAATTCGGCAAGGTCGAAAGGTTTGACCAGATAGTCATCGGCGCCTGCATCCAGACCGGCAATCCGGTCTTCGGTGGCATCGCGCGCGGTGAGGATCAGCACGGGCAGCGTGGAGCCGCTCTGGCGTAACTGGCGCAGCACTTCGAGACCGTCCATGCGTGGCAGCCCCAGGTCGAGCACGGCCAGATCAAAGGTTTCGGTGAGCAGCGAATGCAGAGCGCTGCTACCGTCTTTAAGCCAGTCAACGGTGTAACCCTCTCGGCTCAAGGCCTGATGAACACCTTCGCCCAGAGCGATGTCATCTTCGATAAGCAGTAGACGCACAGCTGACTCCTGTCAGTTAATTTTCTTGTTTACCTCGCCAAGCAACGCCTGGATCTCCTGGCGGCGACCTGTATCGGCGGTTTCCCGGCCAGGACGCGGTGGCGCTTGCAAGGCTTTGAGCAAGGCTGCCTTGGCTTCGACATAACGACCTTGACGATAAAGGTGGTCCCCCCAAAAGTACAGGCTGTCTATGCCAGTCGGGTTGAGTTGCAAGCCTTGTTTCAAGAGCTGTTCGGCTTTTTTCGCGTCGCCGAAGCCGATGGGCCAGCCGGGAACCCGATCATAGAGTGCGGCGAGGCTGGTATAAGCGGAGCCTTGCAGCGCATTCGGGTCCAGCGCTATCGCTTTTTCGAGATCGATACGCGCCGACTTGACCTTGCTCAATGCCCCCAGTCCGCCTTGAGCTCCGGCCCAACTGCTGGTAACGATACCGGACCAGACCCAGGCCTCGGCAACGGTTCCCCGGGACTGAGTGAACGCTGACGCTTGTGCTGCAAGCTTTTCAAACGCAGCCACACGTTGCTCAGCTGGCAATTCGTATTGGATATGGGCCCAGCTTTGCTGAATGGCAATCAGGCGTTCCTGATCCGCGCTTTCCAAGGCCCAGGCAGGGCTGCTCAAAACGCCGAGAAGCAGGTAGATGCAGAGCTTTTTCATGGTTTTTATTTCTCTTTTTCTTGCCGGACACTGAGTCGCCGGATCAAGGGCAGTTGTTTACGCAGGCTGCGGTCCACAAGGTTAGGCAGCAGGCTGTTCAAACGGACGAAGAAGCGTTCAGGCCAGCCCAGGTAGAGCTCGCGACGATCACCCGCAATCGCATGGATAACCGCCTGAGCGACGATGTGTGGGTCGTCGACGTTTGATTTCAGTGCGTCGGTCAAGGCCTGTGCGGCGGGGCTGTTCATAGAGGTGCGCGTCGCACGGGGCGCCACGTACAGCACGCCAACCCGGGTATCGGCCAGCTCGCGACGCAGGGCTTCGGAGAAACCGCGTAGCGCGAATTTGCTCGCACAATAGCTGGCGTAACCCGGAAAACCAATGGAGCCGTAGGTGGACCCCACATTAACGACCATGGCATTTTCAGCGTCTTTCAATAGAGGCAGAAACGTGCGCGTCAGGCAGATAGGGACGCTGATGTTCAACGTCAGCATGGCGTTGATTTCTGCATCGTCCAGCTGTTCGAGCATGGCGAAGTGGTTGACCCCGGCGGCATTGATCAGCAGGTTCACACCACCCATTTCCTCGGCCGTGGTGAAGACCTTTCTGCGGTCAGTGGCGGTCGTCAGGTCAGCTGATATCCAGCGCAGATTGTGCGGATAAAGCGCGAGTAGCCGCTCAAGTGGCGCTTTATGTCGGGCCACCGCCAACACCAGGGCGCCCTTCGCGCACAGGGCATCGGCAATGGCCAGGCCGATCCCGCCGCTAGCACCGGTCAGGACGACTCTTGCTTCAGAGAGCTGCATGCAAGGTCTCCTCGGCCGTAGCGCCCGGGAGGGCACGGAACATGTCGGCGTACAGTTTGTAGACGACTTTCGAGGCGTGGATGACGGCGGCTTGGTCGGTCGGGTCTTCCAGGCGATCCATCAACCGGCGATAGGTCTGCATGTGCGCCACGTCCAGCTCCCCGTGAGAGCTCAAATAGCTGAAGGCAGTGGTGGGGAGTTCAAGGTGCTCGCGAATACTGTCGGCGGCATGTGTGGACAGCGCAATGCTGGTGCCCTCGAGTACGTTGACCATCCCGAACAGGCCGACGGGATTGTCCCGCGCGATCAAGTCATAGAGGAAACCGACCATCAACTCGATCGGCAGTTCTGGGCGTCCTTCACGAACAGTATCGACGTCGCCACCGCAGGCCGAAATGTCATTCAGGATCCACTGTTCATGGCCGTACTCTTCGTCGATGTACTCACAGACGGCCCCTCGCAGCCATTCCAGGCCGATGGGCAGACGGGCGCCGCACGCCATCATCAATGGGACCGTGTGTCGAACGTGGTAATAGGCCTGGGTCAGAAAAGCGCGATAGCTTTCCAGGCTGACCCGACCGGCAAGGGCTTGGCGAATGATCGGTAAGTTAAATAATTCCTGGCGTTCGTGCTGGGTGGCTTCTTGCAGTGTGTCGAAGAAACTCATGATGCTGATACCTCAGGGTAAACCGATGAGATGAGTTGATGCCGGTAGCGTTCGAGGATGGCTTCGCGCCGTGGTCGACCATTGGCGGTGAGCAGGCCATTGGTCGGAGTAAAAGGTTGCTCCAGACGTGTCCATTGATGAACTTGGGCGTAGTCGGGCAAGTTTTCGTTTGCGAGGGCGACTGCGGCGGTGATTTCCTCGTCGGTGCAGTCCGGCTTGTGGGGCCACAGCAGCGCGTGGTTACGCGGCATTGCTTCGCCATACACAAAAGCCTGGGCGATATGGCTGCGTTGTGTCAGCTCGGCCTCGACCCATTCGGGATTGACGTTGCGCCCAAAACTGGTCACGAATTGATGTTTCTTGCGGCCGTTGAGGTAGAGATAACCCTCTGCGTCAAATTCGCCCAGGTCACCGCTGTGCCACCAACCCGTGGCCTCGGGCGATTCGCCCAGATAACCGAGCATTGGAGCGCCGCCAATCAACACTTCACCGTCCTCAGCCAAGCGGACCTTCACATGGGGCAAGGGCTTGCCGACACTGCCCAGGCGGTTGGCGCCGGGATGGTTCAGGCACACCACCGACGCGCATTCTGACAAGCCATAGCCCTCAAAGACCGGCAGGCCGATCCGTTGTGCGCGTAGCAACAACTCAACCGACACCCTGGCCCCGCCCACGGCGGCGAAGCGCAGTGTCGAGGCGTTGAATGCGCCGAGCTCGGCCGCGTTGACTAACAGCAGAAGCAGTTGCGGCACTAGGATCAGACTTTCGGGACGTCGTTCGGCAAGTGTGCCGAGCAGCCGGGGGATATCCACGCCACTGGCGCCCTGGATCCCGAGTTTTTTCTGACTCGGCAGGCTTAGCGTCGCACCCGCATAAAGCGCGGCATAGCACCCCAGGTTTTCCAGGAGAATGGCCAGAGGAAGCAGGGCGAGATGATGGTGAGACTCGGTAGCACGTGTGGCCAGGTCCAGTTCCCTGGCCACCCTTAGCAGGCTGTCGGCACTCAGGCATACGCCTTTGGGGGTTCCAGTGGTGCCTGAGGTGAACGTCAGCTTGGCTGTGCCTTGAGGCATGCGCGTTGTGCCGGAAAATGACCGGCGCCAGAACTCTCCGACCTGTGTATAGCCAGCCGTTGTCAGTTCAGGGGCCTGATCGGTGTCGGCGATGACCAGCTCGGCCTGGCTTTGCTCCAGGCAATGGTTACGTTGCGCGGGGCTGAAAAAAGGCGGTAACGTCAGGCAGGTAAGACCTTCGAACAGTGCCGCAAGGTCCCAAAGCAGTGCGTTCGGACCGTTCTCCAGGGCCAAGGCGACCACACTGATGCGTTCTTCGCGCAAGCGCTGTTGCCGATAGACGACTTCTGCGTACAGGGTGGCGTAATCCAGCCGCTGAGCATCTCCCCATAATGCCAGGACGTCAGGTTTTTCTTCGGCATGTTGACGAAGAATCTGTTTGAACCCTTCCAGTTCAGGCGACATGGTTGATCATCTCGGACGTCGATGGCAAACCGAGGCGATTGAATAGCCCCACGTTGCGTAAATGAATGAAGCCAGCACGGATATTGCCGACATGCACGGACGGCTGACTTTGGTAATAACTGCCCCAGGCATGTTGGTCTTCACCCAGTCGCTGCGGGTCGGCGGCACAGAGGGTCACGGGGCGCAATCCCAAGCGATGGAAGCTGTTGACCAGCCCAGCGTTACCGGTAAACGCCACCCACTCCAGCCCGCCCATCGCCAGTAGCCAGGTGAGGGTGATGATGCTCAGGCGTGCACTGCCGGTATCGCTTGCGGCGAGATTGCCGACCTCGACAATACCGATTCGGTCAACCGGGCGGCCAGCGGCCGCACAGATCAATGGTTCGATGGGTTCATCCAGATAATGCTCGAGAAACAGCGGCCCTGAAGCTCCCAGCCGCACTCCGGCAACGGCGCTCAGCCCTCCTGCGGAATGGCTCATCCCGAACAGTTCAGGCATGAATTGGCGTATCTCGGCCCCGTGAGCCAGGTGGAAGCGTTGTTGGATATAAGCTTCGAACTCTGAGCGTTTTGGTTCACCTGGCAGGGCCCTGACCAAGCTCATGTCAGGTGCGTCGGTGTTGCCGAAATGCAGGGGTAACCGGATGTTCCAGTCGAAACCGGGCATTGAGAGGACTCCTCCCGTGGGTAGTCAGGTTCAGAGTATCGGCGTCAATTCTTAGCGAAGTCTGAAGGTTCGTCCAAGTACGTCTAAGGTCGTATCGGGTCAGTCTTCAGACTGGCTTAAGACTCGTCAGCCAAGGTGCTGATAGCCCAAATGACTCGGGCAGCACATCACGACACTTGAGAGGTCCGCTCATGAACAACAGCGCAGTGCCGCAACGTTATGGAAAACTATCGATCACTCTGCACTGGCTGATGCTGGCGCTATTCGTCGGTGTCTACAGTTGTATTGAAATCAAGGGGCTCTTGCCGCGAGGGCATGCGCTGAAGGGGATGTTTCTTGGGCTGCATTCACTGTTCGGGCTGGCGATCTTCGCGCTGGTGTGGGTCCGGTTGCTGGCCCGTTTGAAACCCAGTCCGCCCATTTTGCCGCGTCCACCAGGCTGGCAGATCGGCCTGTCGCACCTGACGCATCTGGCGCTTTACGGGTTGATGATCGCTACGCCGATATTCGCCTGGTTGATGTTAGGTGCCGGGGATAAACCGATCCCTTATTTCGATTTCGTGCTGCCTGCTCCGGTCAGCGTCGATCCAGCATTGGCGCGTCAGTTCAAGGACTGGCATGAGTTGCTCGGCAGTGCCGGTTACTGGCTGATCGGGTTGCATGCAGCGGCAGGGCTTTTTCACCATTACTGGGTGGGCGACAACACCCTGAAGCGGATTTTGCCCGGGCAGCGATCTGAGTAGTTGCCGTGTCCTGGATAGGTGACGGAATCGTCCTGTCGGCTGAGGCCTTGCCGGGCCTCAGACGCCACTGAGTGACAACGCCGCCAATGCGCCGATCAACGCGGGCGGCATCACCAGAATGCCCAGACGCAGGAAGTCGATAGCACTGACGTGTTCGCCTTCGCGGCGCACGGCAATAAGCCACAGCAGCGTAGCCAGCGAGCCGGTAATCGACAGGTTTGGCCCTAGGTCGACACCGATCAATAGTGCACTCGTGATGGCCGTGGGCAGATGATCGATCTGACCCACCGACCCGGCGATCAGGCCTGCTGGAAGGTTGTTGACCACGTTGCTGGCGATAGCCACGATGATCCCGGCACCCCAGGTCGCCTGGAGGGTGGAGTTTTCGGCCAGGGACGCCAATGCATGCGCCAGGGTATTGATCACGCCTGTCTGCGCCAGCCCCTCGACCAATACAAACAAGCCTGCCACCAGCGGCAGTACGCCCCAGGAAACGCCCTTGAGCACCGGTAGCGGGTTCAGACGCTGGCGTAAGTGGATGAGGCTCGCCGTCGCGAGCCCGGCACAGAAGGTCGGCAGACCCAATTGCAGGTCAAGCGCCGATGCCAACAGCAACAACACCGCAGTCAGCACGATGCCGAATGCGGTCAGGCGTGCGCCACTCGACAGAGGTTGTAGGGTGATGACGGTTTCCAACGGCTTGCGAAGATGATTGCGCTGGGTGAAGCGCAGCACAATATAGGTCAGGCCGATCGCCGCGATGGAGGGCAGGGTGAACTGCCACAGCCAGGTCATCAGTGGTGGCATGTGGCTGCCAAAAACCACCAGGTTGGCAGGGTTGGAGATGGGCAATACAAAGCTTGCTGCGTTAGCGATGAAGGCGCAAACGAACAGATAAGGCAGAGGCTCTGCCTTGGCCGCTTTGGCCGCTACGTAAACGGCAGGGGTCAGCACCACGGCAGTGGCGTCGTTAGATAGAAATATCGTCACCAGCGTGCCGACCAGGAACACCAAGTCGAACAGTCGTTGTCCCGACCCCCGGGCGTGTTGCGCTGCATACATGGCCAGCCAGTCGAAGAGTCCCTCCTGACGCGCCAGTTCAGCCAGCACCATCATGCCAATCAGAAACAGATAAACATCGCTGCCTTTAGCCATCGCCGCCAGGGCCGAGTGGAGCGGAATGAACCCCAGACCCGTCAGTAATACGGCGGCACACACCGCCCAGACATACTCAGGTACTCGCCATGGGCGCAGGATGATCCCGCAGGTTGCCAGGGCGGCCACTGTCCAGATGACCGTAGTTGGATCGAATGCAGGCATTGTTTTTACTCAAGCGTGAGGCTAAAGGCGAGATAACGGAAATTGAGCATCGCGAGGTAATCGGGATGACTTTATCGGCAGGCTGGAGGGGCTGTTCCGAGCCCAATTCAACGTTTCGGGCATGGCAGCCATAGTAAAAGAAATGCCACTGCGGCAATAGCGGTGAGTATCAGGAAAGCAGCGCTGTAACCCGATTGCTGTACCACCAGCCCTGCCAGGCTGGCGTTGTGAAAACTCAGACTCAATGACGCAACTGACGACTATCAATGACCCGTCGTGCCCAGGTTTGGTTTCATCGAGCCGCACTTATAGCCGAGAACCGACCGGGTGGGGCGCGAGGTGCAGTACTTAAGTTTAGATCCCGGTTGTAACGGTAGTCTTACACCGTGATGGGCGGGCTCTACCCGCCAATCTAAAGCACTGACACATTGCGGCCAAGGCAGCGTATGGCTGTGGGCCAGACCTTTTGATAATCGCCTCCGACATCTCGTCCCTGTTGCGGAGCGCGCCATGCACAACAATAAGAATTCTCAACGTCGATTCCTGCCTGTGCTTATTGCCGGCCTGTCCACCCTCAGTTTGAGCCAACTGGCCAACGCCGAGATCATGTTATATGACAAGGACCAGACGACATTTTCCACTGACGGTTACGTCAACACCTTCTACGTGAACAGCAAAGTTGACCGGCCTGGCGATCAATACGATCGCAGTCAGGCCCGAGTGAAGATGGGCTTCCTGCCCAACTACATTGGTTTCAACATGGGCAAGCAAGTGGATGATCTGAAGTTGGGCGCACGGGCGTCGCTTTGGGTCACCATTAACGACAGCCAGACCAATGGCACGGCTACGGCTATCGACGTTCGTCAATTCTACGGCACCGTCGCCAAACCAGAGTGGGGGGAGGTCCTGATTGGTAAGGATTTTGGCCTGTTTGCGCGTTCCAATATCCTTCTGGACGAAATGCTTTCCGGCTATGGTCAGGTCAGCGATACCCTGGGTCTGGTAGACGGTGGCGGGGTGTCTTTCGGCAACATCGGCACCGGCTACCCCTATCCGTTTCCCACTTCGCAGATCACCTACCGTTCGCCGATCATGGACGGGCTGCGAGTAGCTGTAGGCATCATGGATCCGGTGGATACCAATAACAGCAGCGCACTGGGTAAGGCTTACCAGAATAATCCGCGGACCGAGAGCGAGGTCACTTACCAGTTCGATGCGGCCGGGGCAAAGGTGTACAGCTGGGTCAACGGTAGCTATCAAACCTCTGACAATACCGATTCGACCGTTGCTTCGGTGACGTCAAAAGGGTTGGGTTATGGGGTTCAGGCGAAGATGGGTGGCGTGACGCTCACCGGTTCTGGGTTTCGGGCCAAGGGTATCAACCCGTTCTTCACCAATAACGCTGGCGAGGCGACTTTGCGTGAAGTAGACAGCGTTGGCTACCTGATGCAGGGCTCCTACAAACTTGGCAAAAACCGACTGGCACTGTCATACGGCAAGACCAATGACGATGGCAACGGCGTAGTAGGCTCCGGCGCCAATTACGACACGCGTGGTATCGCGCTGTTTCACGACGTCAATAGCAGCCTCCAACTGGTCGTCGAGTACAACCAGTTTGAAATCAGAGGGCATGAAACCACCGCCCTGAACGAAACCACCAACACCTTTGCCGTGGGCGCTGTCTTGACCTGGTAGTGGTTACGGTGTGCCAACTCCCACAGTGTACGTCCACTCTACTGTGGGAGTGAGTGCCTGAATGTCGCGGTCTCATCCTATCGGAGTGGCTACCCACTACCCAAGTAGGATACGGGGCCGGGTCCAGTATTCGTAGACTGGCCTATCAGACAACGCACTTTCGGGAGGCGACTATATGCAGCAAGCCCAAACCGACGGCGTAGTGAGCGCGATGTCGATGGCAACCGGGGCGCAAGAGGTCGCGCAGGAACTGGCGCGACAGCTGTTGCATCCGCACTTGGGCTTCGTGTTGTTCTTCTGCTCGGCTGAATACGATTTACAGGCCTTGGGTGCCGCCTTGCAGCAAAGCTTTGGAGGTATTCGCGTGGTCGGCTGTACCAGCGCCGGCGAAATCACTCCCGAGGGCTACGGCCGTGGTTGTGTGACGGCGATAGGCTTTGATCATCGGCATTTCTCTATTGCCGCCGAATTGATTGATGAAATGGAACGCTTCAGCCTGATCGACGCTCAGCAAATGGTCGAGCGACTGGTTGGCGACTGTCGCAGCAATACCCTGGCGCCGATCAAAGGCAACAGTTTCGCCCTGACGTTGCTCGACGGCCTGTCCAGCCGCGAGGAGATGGTCCTCGCCGCGCTGAGTGCAGCCTTGGGCGATATCCCGCACTTCGGTGGTTCTGCCGGAGACGATAATTACCTGACCCACACTCACGTATATTTCGGCGGCGAATTCCACAGCGGCGCCGCCGTGGTGCTGTTGGTCAATACCTGGCTGGACTTCGAAGTTTTCACCACGCACCACATTTTGCCGCGTGCGGAAAAGCTCGTGGTCACCCGTGCCGACAGCACCATGCGCCGGGTTTACGAGCTTAATGCCGAGCCTGCGGCTGAGGAGTATGCGCAGATCATCGGGGTACCGGTGGCCGAGCTCAATCACCGGATATTTGCTGCGCACCCACTGGCCGTTCGGATCAACGATCAGTACTACGTCAGGGCGATTCAACAGGTCAACCATGACCTGAGCCTGAGTTTTTACTGCGCGGTGGAGAACGGCATTGTGCTCACTGCCATGACCCCAGGTCCGTTGTTGCCCAATCTGCAGGGCCTGTTCGATGGCTTGCAGGATCGCTTGGGTTCGTTGTTGCTGACTATTGGCTGCGACTGTTTTCTGCGGCGCATGGAGCTGGAGGCCGATGGCAGCGTCCAGCAGATTGGCGACTTCCTGCGCGAGCATCGGGTGATAGGTTTCAACACCTACGGAGAACAGTTCAATGGCATGCACATCAACCAGACCTTCACCGGCGTTGCCATCGGACGGAACCGTGCAGCCTCCTTCCCCCGCTGAATTGCTCGAGCACATCGCACAACTGCAACGGGATAATCAAAAGCTGCGGCGGATCAACACGGCCCTGATTGAACGGGTCGAGTCCGGCACCGCGCGTGGCAATGATTCCTATGCGGCCTTTCAGCATTCGGTGGTCCTGGCCGAACAGGTCAGGGAACGCACCGATGCATTGAACCACGCGATGGCCGAACTCAAGGCCAGTAATTACCTGCTGAGCGAGGCCCGCCTGCGTGCTGAAACGGCCCACCAGCACTTGGTGGATGCGATCGAAAGTATTTCCGATGCGTTCGTGCTGTTTGATGAGGACCAGCGCATCGTCCTGTTCAACAGCCGATTCAAAGCGTTCTGGGTCAACAGTCGGGTGCGGATCATCGGTGGTATGCGTTTGGCCGAGGTCAAGCGTCTGATGGCCAGTACCGGGCTGTTTATCGAAGAACCTCGGCACAGCGCTGACGAGCATCTGTTGTATCGTCTGAACGACGGCCGCTGGTTGCAGGTCAGTGAGCGACCTACCCGAGAGGGCGGCCGGGTGATCCTGTTTACCGACATCACCGAAGTCAAAGTCAACGAAACCGTGCGCCGCGAACAGGCCGTCGCGCAGAAGTCGCACCTGCTGCAGAGGGCTGTCGATAACCTGTCTCAGGGGGTGGCGATGGTCAACGCCGATGGGGTTCTGGAACTGTGGAATCGTCGCTTTCTGGAATTGAGCGGGCTGGCTCCGGTCGCCGCGCATCGGCCTTTTGCCGAGGTGATCGCTGACAGCGAGCTGGATCTGCTGACACCGGCCAGCCGTGACGCCAACGGTCGAGTGATCCATGAGCGGGAACAGCGGTTGTTCGACGGGCGGGTCCTTGAAATCCGCACGCATCCATTGCCGACTGGCGGTTTCGTCAACACCTTCACCGACATCACCGAACGCTATCAGCATGCTGAAGCCCTCAGCGAAAGCGAGCGCTGGATTCGCCTGATCACTGACCACGTTCCCGCGCTCATTGCTTACCTGAACGCCGACCTGGTCTATGAGTTCACCAACAAGGTATATGAGGAGTGGTACTGCTGGCCGCGCGGCGTGATGCTCGGACAGAGCCTGCGCGAGGTTCACAGCGAAGAGCATTATCAGCGCCTGGAAACCTATGTTGAACGCGCCCTTGCGGGGGAGAGCGTGACCTTTGAATGCCCAGAGATCAACATCAACAATCAGGAGCGATACATGCTGCGCTCCTACGTGCCCAACCGTTTGGCCAGTGGCGAAGTGGTCGGTATTTTTGTGTTGATCCGGGATATCACCGAGCGCCGCCGTACCGCCGAAGCCCTGCACCAGGCCTACCAGAACCTTGAACTACGCGTTCGCGAACGCACGGCCGAGCTGACCACCCTCAACAGTCAGCTCCTGCGCGAGATCGACGAACGCAGTCGCGTAGAGTTACGCCTGCGTGAAGCCAAGCTCGAAGCCGAACAGGCCAACCTGTCGAAAACCAAGTTTCTGGCTGCCGTCAGCCATGATCTGCTTCAGCCACTCAACGCCGCACGCCTGTTTACCAGTGCCTTGCTGGAGCGACGCGAGCCGGTGGCCAATGCGATTCTGGTGCGTAATGTCAGCAATTCGCTGGAAGACGTGGAAAATTTGCTCTGCACACTGGTAGACATCTCAAAGCTCGATGCTGGTGTAATCAAGGCCGATATCGCACCGTTTGCTCTGAGCGAACTGCTGGACAACCTGGCCGTCGAGTACGCGCAAATTGCCAGCAGCGAGGGCCTGGTTTTAGAATTCGTGCCCTGCTCGGTGCTTGTACGCAGCGATATTCAATTGCTGGCGCGGATTCTGCGCAACCTGCTGAGCAACGCCATCCGATACACCACCACCGGCCGCGTGGTGCTGGGGTGCCGTCGGCATCGCCAGCGCCTGTCTATCGAGGTATGGGACACGGGCATCGGTATTGCCGAGAACAAGCTGGAGGAGATTTTCCAGGAGTTCAAACGCGGCGATGTGCAACGGCCGAATCAGGATCGCGGGCTCGGGCTCGGGTTGGCGATTGTCGAAAAAATCGCGGGCATACTGGGGCACAAGGTCAGCGTGCGTTCCTGGCCCGGCAAGGGCTCGATGTTCTCCATCGAGGTGCCAGTGACCCTAAGTGCACCTAAGGCGCTCGAGCAGGCGTGCATTACCGAACCGATGATGGAGCGCCTGCGAGGTGCGCGTATCTGGGTATTGGACAACGATGCGGCAATTTGCGCCGGCATGCGCACGTTGCTCGAAAGCTGGGGCTGCCAGGTGGTGACCGCACTCTCTGAGCAGGACCTGGCTCGGCAGGTAGAGAATTACCATGCCGACGCGGACTTGCTGATTGCCGATTACCACCTGGACGATGACAAGAATGGCGTCGATGCGGTGGCAACGATCAACGCTCGACGCGGCTCACCCTTGCCAGCGCTGATGATCACTGCCAACTACAGTAATGAACTTAAGCTGCAAATGCGTGAGCTGGGCCACACCCTGATGCACAAACCGGTGCGGCCGATGAAGCTCAAAACCGCGATCAGCCATCTACTGGGCCGATCGACAGTTTGATCAGCGTCGTAGATAGGCCGCGAAATCGATATCTCCGGCGCTGAGAATCGCCTGGACGCGGTTATGCACGTTGAGTTTGCGCAGGATCGCCGAGACATGGGCCTTGACCGTGGTTTCGGCAATTTCCAGGGTATAGGCGATCTGTTTGTTCGATTCGCCTTTGGTCATGCGTTCCAGTACCAGCAATTGCTTGCGGGTCAGGGCTTGTAGCAACTCAGGTGGGAAGCTGGGTGTGTTGTTCATGCTGCGCCGGGTGCCGGGCCTCTGTGCTCGAATGATGTCCGAGGGCAGGTAGACATTGCCGTTAAGAATCTGCTCTATCGCTTCGGTCATTTGCGCCCGTGGCGAAGACTTGGTGATAAAGCCCACCGCACCGTAGGTAATGGCTTGCAGCACAATTTGTTTGTCTTGTTCGGCGGACACGATCACCACCGGAATTGTGGGCGCCTCGTTGCGTAGATTGATCAGGCCATTGAGACCGTGCATGCCAGGCATATTCAAATCGAGCAGAATCAGGTCGAGGTCGTCATGGGTCTGGGTCAGTGCCAGCGCGCTGTCCAGATCGGCCGTTTCCATCACTTCGCTGCCCGGAAACCCGTCGCTGATGACATTGGCGATGGCTTCGCGAAATAGAGGGTGATCGTCTGCAATCAGAATTTTATACATAGCCTTTCACCTCGTTATTTTGATTATGGTGTGGCGCGGGGGCGGGCCTGTTGCTCAGGGAAAGGGTTCGGGTTGGGCCAGCTGTACGGGTAAATTGGCCGCCTGCCAGGCATCGAGACCATCGCGGTACCAATAGAGATCGCTGTAGCCCAATGCAGAAGCTCGTTTTACCGCGTTCCAGCTCAGCCAGCAATCGGCGCGGCAATAGAACACCAAAGGCTGATCCTTGCGTCCAGCCGTTGCTTTTTGCAAGTTTCGCGAAAAATAGTCCTGCCATCGCGGGGTGAGTTCGCCGTCGCCGCTGTTGGCCAGCCAATGGCTGCCGGGGAGGTTGGCGTGGGGTTCGTCGTCGATAAACCGACCTTCCAGCCATTGTCTGCGATAGACGTCGATCAGCACCGGTCTGGAAGCTTGCTGCAGTAGTGTCTGCAAGTGTTCAGTGTCGATGATATGAGCACCCTCTACGTGATCGGGAGTAGGGCTGCGATACAACGTGAGGCGATACCCGTCGGCTGAAAACAACGGGGTCTGTGCCTGGGCGACACTTAGACCCAGGCTTAACGTCAAAATAAGCGCCGCCAGGGAAGGGTGGAGTACAGGGCGTAGAACGCACGGCATAGGGTGTTTCCTTTCTTGTTATCGTGGCATTACATGTCACCGAAGGTGCTTTGTGAATGCGACGATAGACAGGTAAACCAGTACTAAAGTACTGGTTTACCTGTATTTGAACGCTGTCGGCTCAGGTTGCCCGACGCAACGCCGCGTGCTGAGGATTGAAGGTCAGCACTGCCAGCAGCGAAAACAGCAGGCACAGACCCACGCATACCCCAAACGCTAGCGGGTTGAAGCGCTCATACAAGGCAAAGCGCACCAGCTCTACCGCATGGGTGAACGGGTTGAGCGCACACAGCCAATACAGCCACTCGCTGGCTTCGCGCATTTTCCACAGTGGGTAAAGGGCCGAGGACAGGAAAAACAGCGGGAATATCACGAAATTCATGACCCCGGCGAAGTTCTCCAATTGGCGGATCGCGTTGGACAGCAGCAGTCCCAGCGCGCTTAGCATCAGCGCTACCAGCAACATCGCCGGCAAGGCCGCCAGCAAGCCCCAGGCGGGGGGGTGCACGCCGTAGATCCAGGCGATGGCGAGAAAGGCATAGACCTGGAGCAAGGAAATCAACGATGTGGCGAGCAGCTTGCTGGCCAGCAGAAAGGCGCGCGGCAGAGGGCTGGTCAACAATACGCGCATGCTCCCCATTTCCCTGTCATAGACCATCGACAGCGAACCTTGCATACCATTGAACAGCAGGATCATGCAGGACAGCCCCGGAACGATGTACACCTCATACGGGATGTAGGTGTCATAGGGCTCGATGATCGCGATGCCCAGCGCGGCGCGAAAGCCCGCAGCGAATACCAGCAACCAGAGCAGGGGGCGTACCAGCGCACTGAGAAAGCGCGTGCGTTGCAGAATGAACCGCAGCCATTCGCGCAGAACGATGCCGCTGAAACAGTGCCAGTAAACGCTCATCGATTTGCTCCTGTCGCGGGCGCGGCGTGTAACGAAGGTGCCGTAGTCAGCCGGTGAAACGCGTCGCCAAGGTCGCCGCCATGCTCCGCGCTTACCGCCGCAGCCTGTCCCGACGCTACCAGACGCCCTTGGTGCAAAATCAACAAGTCATCCTCTTCCTGGACCTCATCGAGTAAATGAGTGGTCCAGAGCACGCTGATTCCGTGTTCGCGACACAGGCTACGCACATGGCGATTGAGCGCCAGGCGACTGGCCGGATCGAGGCCGACGCTGGCTTCATCGAGTAATAGCAGGCGCGGTTCATGCAACAGCGCGCGAGCGATTTCTATCCTGCGGCGGTGACCGCCATTGAGTTCACGGACCCGCTCACCACGCCGTTCAGTCAGCTGTTGGCGGGCCAATTCCTCTTCGATCCGACCGTTCGCCTGACGCCGGGACATCCCGTGTAGTGCGGCGTGGTACCGCAGGTTCTGTTCGACACTCAAGTCCAGATCCAGGGTGCTTTGCTGAAACACCACACCCAACTGGCGCAAGGCCGGGCGCGGGGCCTGACGAAGCGAGCAGCCGCCCACACGGATTTCGCCGCGTTGCAGGTCGTAGAGCCGGGTCAGTAACGCGATCAAGGTCGACTTGCCAGCCCCGTTGGGGCCAAGCAGCGCCGCGAAATGTCCGGGCGCGACACTGAACGCCACATGCCGCAGTGCTTCTCTGGCGCCATAGGCGAAGCTGACATCATCCACTTCAAGGGCATTCATGGGGCGACAACTACGCCCCACGGATAACGGCCGACTTTGATCGACTTGGTCACCTTGAGGCTGTTCACATCAATGACGGATACATCGCCGCTCACGCCATTGGTGGCGAGTAACTGACTCTGGTCTGGCGTAAAGGCCAGCTGCCAGACCCTGCGGCCCACCAGCAAGTAATCGAGAATCTCAAGCGTCTTGGCGTCGACCACGGCTATGTGATTGGCCGGGCCCAGTGCGACGAAGGCATAGCGGCCATCGGCACTGAGCTTGATGCCCACAGGTTGAACCTTATCCGGATGCACGCCCTTGATCTGGAAGGTCAGCGTCTTGAGGATCTTGCGGGTGGACACATCAACCACACTGACCGTGCCGCCGACCTCCGCCGAGGCCCACAGGCGGGAGCCGTCCTTGTTGAATTCGACGAACCGTGGTCGCTGATCCACCAGGGTGCTGTCCTTCAGGGTTTGGGTGCTGGTGTCGATCCAATGCAGCATGTTCGTGGTTTCACTGGTGTTGACCGCCCACTTGCCGTCAGGGCTGACAGCCATGCCTTCAGGTTCGACGCCGACATCGACTTGCGCCAGGACCTTGGAGGTTTCGGTGTCGATGACCGTGACTAAAGCATCGTCTTCGTTGGAGACATACAGCCAGCGATCATTGGGGTGCAGGGCGAATTGCTCAGGGTCTTTGCCGGAGGGCAATTCTTTGATGATCTTGTGCGTGGCGACGTCCATGACTTGCACGCGGTCCGAGTCGCTGGCGCAGATATACAGCAGCTTATTGTCATGGGAAAGCAGTAACCCTCTGGGCCGCAGCCCCACGGGCAGGGTTTGGGTGACCTGCAGGGTCTCCATATCGATCAGGCTCAGGGTGTTGTCCTTTTCGTTGGAGATAAAGGCTGTGGCCGCCAGGCTTTGTCCCATGACAAGGAGCAGGGCGGAGGCAATCAGGGTGCGACGCATGGCGAGGTCCTTTTTTTGGAATTATTAGAGGCAAGTCACTGGAAATGGCAGGTTACTTCGGGCTTGTCGTAGCCCAAGGTGTCGAGTTCGGTGACGGGGTGCAGAAAGCCGTCCTGGGGTGAAGTGCTGACCAGCGCCCGGGGTTGAACAATAGGGATTGGCTGCCGCAGCTGACCGTTCCAGGCGCGATAGCTGAGTTTGCGGCCCTTGAAGCCGTCCAGCGGCAACTGGTCGCTCAGTTCTGCCTGGCGAATGACCATGGGGTCGGTCTGGTGCAGTTTGTTCACTGCGCTGGCGATACTGCGCACGGCCATCCATGCGGCAAAATCCCGATCATTCATCCAGCGCCCGGCGAGGGCTTCGAAGCGTTTTTGCAGCTGCGCTGCACCGTAGGTTTCCACAGACTTGTGCCAGCCTACGGGCGTCAGCCCTTGGGTGCCAGCCACCGGGCGTGGATACCAGGTTTGATAAGGCACGTACTCACCAAAGTCGCCACGCTCATCGGCGACCAGAACCACATCGTATTCGGTGGTCTGGGTGAACAGCGGCATATCGGCCTGTGCGCTGCGGCGCTGGTCGTTGTCAAAGCTCCAGGCTTTCTCGGCGACGATGGTGTGGCCGAACCGTTTGGCTGCGCGGCGCAGGGCGGCTGCATAGGCTTGGTCGTCCGGGGTCTGGCCGACGATCAACAGCCAGCGGTTCCAGCGCCTCACGGTCAGAAACTGGGCCAAGGCGTCGGTCAGCATGGCCCGGCTCGGCAGGGTGTGCAGCACGTTGTTCAGGCACGCAGTGCTGCGCAGGCTGTCATCGGCGCTACCGGCATTAAACAGAAGGCTGTCGGGCAGGGCGGCACTGAGCTGGCGCAGGGTGTCGGCGGGGGCGTTGACGACAAACAGCCGCAGGCCTTGCTGGTGAAGCGCTTGCGCGGCATCGAGCAAGGCTTGCGGGCTGTCGGCGTTGGCGGTTTGCAGGGTGTAGCTGTGATTGAGAAAGCGCCCGGTGCTATTGCTGTCGATGATCGCCAGTTCAGCGCCGCGCAGTCCGGCGTCACGGGGTTCGGGGATAATGTTCGACAGCACCGGGCCTAGGTCTGGGATGAAAGCCAGGTAGCCGATTTGAACCTTCATCTCCTCATTGGCGGCATGGCTTTGGGGCGCCAGCAAGGTCGCTGCGGCGAGGGTTAGCAGATAGATCAATCCGTAACGGACACGCTGACGCATAAGGCACTCCATACAGGTAGTGCCAGCATAGAAACCGATCGGAGGGAGGGGAATATGTAGAAAGTACCAGTCAGCCAGTACCAAGGTAGTAGGTTTGCGGGGTCGCATTGGCTTGGTCGGGCACTACCCCGTCTGGTGCAGGAAATCTTCTGTGTTGCGGGAATGGTTCTCTTGGCCCGCTCATCAAGGCAATCGCCACATGCCCTACTACCAAGGGAGGAGATGGCGGCCACCAAAGCAGCATTCGGTTGCGCTGACTGGGTTCATAAGATGGCGGCATAGCTTTTTTTGCGTGCAATCTCGAGGGCATAACAATGACAACAAAACGCAACGCCTTACTGATAGTGGGTTTGCTGGCTGGCTTGGTCGGCAGCGGCCTTGCTTCGGCGCATGGCGACGTCGTACCACAACCGGTGGCTACCGATGGTTTGACCCCGCTAGGTCCTGAATGGCGCACCGAAAACCCCTATCGCACTTCCAAGGATCATGACCGGGCGCTGGAAATCGGTTCGTCTGCCTATAACCAGAACTGCGCTGCCTGCCATGGCCTGGAAGTCATCTCCGGCGGTATCGCCCCAGACCTTCGCATGCTGGAGCCTGGCGCTGCTGGCGACGAATGGTTCGTAGAGCGGGTGAGAAACGGCGCCGTGCGCGATGGTCGGGTCTATATGCCGAAAATGGCCGACTACCTGAGCCAGGAAGCACTCTGGGCCGTCCGTACCTATCTGGACAGTGTGCACGTCGAGGAGTGACGGCTATGCGTTTTTATGCGCTGTTGTTGAGCGGCTTGCTGTTGTGTTGCCAGGCAGTGCAGGCGCAAGTTCGTAGCTACGACACCATGATCGAATCCGGAGTGCTCAAGGTGGCGGTCTACGAAGACTTCGCGCCTTACAGTTTCCAGGACAATAAAAAGCCACGCGGTGTCGATGTTGACCTCGCCGCTGCATTGGCCAAGGCCTTGGGTGTACGTCTGGAATTGCTCTGGGCGCCACCGGGGGAAAAGCTTGACGACGATTTGCGTGACTCCATTTGGCGCGGTAGCGAATTGCGTCATCAACAACTGGCCGATTTGATGATGCGAGTGCCCTATGACCGGGACTACTCGCTCAAGCGCGACGATCAGGGTGAACTGGCAAACGGTCATGTGGTGATGTTTGGACCCTACCAGACTGAATGTTGGCAGGTCGCTTACGACCGTCGGCGAATGGACGCCGTGCCCAGTGTTGCTGTGTTTCAGGAACACCCTATCGGTGTTGAAGTGGACAGCATCCCTTCGTTCTACCTGACGTCCGTGTTCAACGGCATGCTCAGCGCCAAGACGCATCACTACCCAAGTGTGCAGCAGGCTTTTGTCGCCATGAAGGGCGCCGAGGTCGATGCGGTGATGGGCATGCGCGGGGAAATCGACTGGCAAGTGCACCAGGCCAATGATAAGAACCTGGCTCTGGGGGAAAACGCTTACCCAAATATGGGCCGGCAACGCTGGGAAATCGGCATGGCGGTGCACGAGAGCAATCACCAGATGGCCTATGCCATAGAGGAAGCGCTGGAGGCCCTTATTCGTGACGGCAGTGTGCAAAAAATCTATGCCAGTTACGGTCTGCGTTATGACATTCCGGAGATGTATCAATAAGCGTGACTCTACAAAAACAAGTCATCAGGAGCGATGCGCGATGAACTGGCGAGTGACCTGTTTGCTGGCGGCCTGCCTGCCGATGTGGGTGCTGGCGGCGGGTGCCGACCCGGACACATCGCTGGAGAGGGCGCAGGGCAAGGATCCAGTCACCTCGGTGATGTGGGATTTCTATCACCAGAAAATGCTCAAGGGCGCGCCCTACGTTTTCGACCAGCAGGTGATCCTGCGGGCGCCACCGTTCGCTGAGGATTCGCGTCAGGTGCCTATCGAAATCGATGCCAGGGCCTTCAAAGGCCAAGTGGTGCGCATCCTGGCTTGGGCCGAACTCAATCCGCTGCCACAGATCGTTGACTTCCAGCCGGGGGATCAGATTTTGCCGTGGCTGGCGATTCGTATTCGCATCGAGCAGTCCACACCCCTGCGCGCGGCGGTGCTGACCCGCGATGGCGTATGGCACGTCGGCTCCACCGAGATATCCGCTGCCGGAGGCGGGTGTACGGCACCCAGTGTGGTGCGTACCCAGGCAGGCTGGGAAGAGCATATCGGCGAGGTCTTGGGAGGACGCTATCCCCGCAGTGATTTCAGTCGTTTAAGGCTGCAGATTGCCCATCCGATGGATAACGGAATGGTCAGTGGCATTCCCGAGTTCTACATCAATCACGCTGAATTACGTGACGCCAACAACAAGACCCTGGCGACACTTGAGCTGTTTCCAGCGGTCAGTGAAAACCCGACCCTGGGGTTTGACGTGCAAGGTGCCGGGCAAACCCGGCTGTTGCTGAGCGACAACAGCGGCAACGAATTTAATGCGGTCGTCAATTAACGGCTGCGGGCTGCCGTGCGGAGAGCGCCATGCGTGTGTTGATCTTGTTATGCCTGTGCCTGAGCCTGAGTCAGCCGGCACTGGCCGATCTGGACTATGCTCTGCAGCCTCGACAAATTGCCGAAGGTACCTGGTTGCTGGAGGGCAGCACCGATAATTTTACCAAGGCCAATGGCGGCAATATCGTCAATACAGGCTTCATTGTCACTGACAGCGGGGTGGTGGTGATCGACACGGGGCCGTCGCGACGCTATGGCGAAGCCCTGCGCAAGGCGATTGCCGCCACCACCGACAAACCGGTGATTCAGGTGCTGCTGACCCATCATCACCCTGACCATATGCTGGGTAATCAGGCGTTTGCCGATGTGCCCATCGGCGCGTTGCCAGGGACCATCGAGTTGATGCGCCAGCAGGGCGATGGCTTGGCTGAAAACATGTACCGCATGGTTGGTGACTGGATGCGCGGCACCGAGCTGCGGCTGCCGACCCAGACCCTGGAGAGCGGTACGCTGACGATTGGTGGTCATCCTTTGCGGTTGCTGGCCCTGAGTGGGCACACCGGTTCGGACTTGGCGATTCTCGATGAGAAAACCGGCGTTTTGTTTGCCGGGGATCTGATTTTTTATCAGCGGGCCCTGACCACGCCCAATACACCGGGCCTTGGCGTATGGCTGGCAGATATCGACCAACTGGAGGCTTTGCCGTGGACGGTCATCGTGCCCGGTCATGGCCCATTGGCTGAGGACCATCGACCCTTCGTCCAGATGCGAGACTACCTTGTTTGGCTGGACACACTGATGACGGAAGGTGCTGCCACTGGCGCAGACATGTCCGAGTTGATCCGCAGTCCGATACCTGAGCGCTTTGCCAGTATCAACCTGAGTCGCTACGAATTGATTCGTAGCGTCAGCCACCTGTATCCGCGTTATGAAAAGCACGACATGAAGCGGCTCGACGTCCGTCAATAAACCGCTCTACCTACTAAGGGATTAGAAAACTCCATATTGCGGGCAATTGTTGTCGAGGCGCCTGCCGCGAAGAATCTGCAACAGACCGGGAGGCTCTCCCGAACAAACAAAAAAACCGCAAAGGTAGCCGTCATGACCCAACCCGCACGTCGCCAACCCTTCGCTCTGAGCCTGCTCTTGAGCGCCATGCTGTTGTCAGGTAGCGCCCTGGCAGCCGTGACCGATCAGGATATTCTCAACGATCCCAAGAACCCTGAGCAGGTCGTTACCAACGGTCTTGGCGTTCAGGGCCAGCGCTACAGCCCGCTGGACATCATCAATAGCGACAACGTCAAGGATTTGCGCCCTGTCTGGGCCTTCTCCTTCGGTGGTGAAAAACAACGCGGCCAGGAAGCGCAGCCGCTGATCAAAGACGGCGTGATGTACATGACCGGCTCCTACTCGCGGGTGTTCGCGGTAGATGCTCGCACTGGCAAGAAGCTGTGGCAATACGATGCACGTCTGCCCGATGACATCCGTCCTTGCTGCGACGTGATCAACCGTGGTGTCGCGCTGTATGGCGACTTGGTGTTTTTTGGCACACTCGACGCCAAGCTGGTGGCCTTGAACAAGACCACCGGCAAGGTGGTCTGGAGCAAGGAAGTCGCCGATCACAAGGCCGGTTATTCAATCAGTGCCGCACCGCTGGTGGTCAATGGCAAATTGATTACCGGGGTCGCCGGCGGCGAGTTCGGCGTGGTCGGCAAAATCGAGGCTTACGATCCGAAGAACGGTGACCTGCTCTGGACCCGACCTACCGTGGAAGGTCATATGGGTTATATCTACAAAGACGGCAAGGCCATTGAAACCGGCATTTCCGGCGGCGAGGCGGGCAAGACCTGGCCCGGCGATCTTTGGAAAACCGGTGGCGCGGCGCCTTGGCTGGGCGGCTACTACGACCCGGAAACCAATCAATTGTTCTTCGGTACCGGCAACCCGTCGCCTTGGAACTCGCACCTGCGTCCTGGCGACAACCTGTTCTCTTCCTCGCGTCTGTCGCTCAATCCGGACGACGGCACCATCAAATGGCATTTCCAGAGCACGCCGCATGATGGTTGGGACTATGACGGTGTTAACGAGCTGGTCTCGTTCAACTATCAGGAAAATGGCAAAACCGTTCAGGCCGCGGCCACCGCTGACCGTAACGGCTTTTTCTACGTGCTTAACCGTACCAACGGCAAGTTCATCCGTGGCTTCCCGTTTGTCGACAAAATCACCTGGGCAACCGGCCTGGACGCAAACGGCCGTCCGCTCTATAACGAAGCCAGCCGTCCCGGCGCGCCAGGTGGTGCAACCAAAGGTACTTCAGTATTCGTAGCGCCAGCCTTCCTCGGTGCTAAAAACTGGATGCCTATGGCCTACAGCCAAGACACCAAGCTGTTCTATGTGCCGTCCAACGAGTGGGGCATGGAAATCTGGAACGAAGACATCACCTACAAGAAAGGCGCGGCGTACATCGGTGCAGGCTTTACCATCAAACCGCTTAACGAGGACTACATCGGCGTACTGCGTGCGATCGATCCGGTCACCGGTAAAGAGGTCTGGCGTCATAAGAACTTCGCGCCGCTGTGGGGTGGCGTAATGGCCACCAAGGGTAATCTGGTGTTCACCGGCAACCCTGAAGGCTTCCTTCAGGCGTTCAATGCCAAGACGGGTGAAAAAGTCTGGGAATTCCAGACCGGCTCGGGCGTATTGGGCTCTCCAATTACATGGGAAATGGATGGCGAGCAGTACGTCTCCGTATTGTCCGGTTGGGGCGGCGCGGTTCCATTGTGGGGCGGCGAAGTGGCCAAGCGAATCAAGGATTTCAACCAGGGCGGCATGCTTTGGACCTTCAAGTTGCCGAAGGAGTTAGTGGCCAAGCACTGACTTTAATCAGAGGCAGCTGGTTACTCTGCGAATGCGCGTGATGCGGTGTGTCTGATCACGCGCCTACGCAGGGTTCCAGCACCCTCTAATTACGACCAAAGAACGAGACTCCCCCTGCCAACGGCGCATTCGTTTGGCGCCTGCGGCTGTCTACCATCGGATCATCGCTTGTTCGACCGACAGGCAACGACCCGTACAGAGGCCACAATAATGATCTACGCACAACCCGGAACCCCAGGCGCTGTTGTTACGTTCAAACCGCGCTATGGCAATTACATTGGCGGTGAGTTCGTGGCACCGATTAACGGCGAATACTTCACCAACACATCGCCTGTCAACGGTGAAGTCATCGCCGAATTCCCGCGTTCCACCGCCGCTGATGTCGAACGCGCGCTGGACGCCGCTCACGCCGCTGCCGATGCCTGGGGCAAGACCTCGGCTCAGGATCGTTCGCTGGTGCTGCTGAAAATTGCTGATCGTATCGAGCAGAACCTTGAAATGCTCGCCGTTACCGAAACCTGGGACAATGGCAAGGCTGTACGCGAAACACTGAACGCCGACGTCCCGCTGGCTGCTGATCATTTCCGTTATTTCGCTGGGTGCATCCGGGCTCAGGAAGGCGGCGCTGCAGAAATCAACGAACTGACAACTGCTTACCACTTCCACGAGCCTCTGGGCGTGGTCGGGCAAATCATTCCCTGGAACTTCCCGCTGCTGATGGCCGCCTGGAAACTGGCGCCGGCGTTGGCGGCAGGCAACTGCGTGGTGCTCAAACCTGCTGAGCAAACGCCGCTGTCTATCATGGTGTTTGCCGAACTGATCAACGACTTGCTACCGCCGGGCGTTTTGAACATCGTTCAAGGCTTTGGCCGTGAAGCCGGTGAAGCCTTGGCAACCAGCAAGCGTATCGCCAAGATCGCTTTCACCGGCTCCACTCCGGTAGGCGCGCACATCATGAAATGTGCGGCCGAGAACATCATTCCGAGCACCGTGGAACTGGGTGGCAAGTCGCCGAATATCTTCTTCGAAGACATCATGCAGGCCGAACCGCAGTTTATCGAGAAGGCCGCTGAAGGCCTGGTGTTGGCGTTTTTCAACCAGGGCGAAGTCTGCACCTGTCCATCGCGTGCCCTGGTCCAGGAATCGATCTACGACGCGTTCATGGTCGAAGTGATGAAGAAAGTCGTCAAGATCAAACGCGGCGACCCACTGGACACCGAGACCATGGTCGGCGCTCAGGCGTCCGAGCAGCAATATGACAAGATCCTTTCGTACCTGAAAATTGCCCAGGAAGAGGGTGCTGAGCTGTTGACTGGCGGCGCGGCGGAACGTCTGGAAGGCGATCTGTCTACTGGCTACTACATTCAGCCGACGCTGCTTAAAGGCAACAATAAAATGCGCGTGTTCCAGGAGGAGATCTTCGGCCCAGTGGTCGGCATCACCACCTTCAAGGACGAAGCCGAAGCCCTGGCGATTGCCAACGACAGCGAGTTTGGCCTGGGTGCCGGTCTCTGGACCCGCGACATCAACCGTGCGTACCGCATGGGCCGGGCGATCAAGGCCGGTCGCGTCTGGACCAACTGCTATCACCTGTACCCGGCGCACGCCGCGTTCGGTGGCTACAAAAAGTCCGGTGTCGGCCGTGAAAACCACAAGATGATGCTTGATCACTACCAGCAGACGAAGAACCTGCTGGTCAGCTACGACATCAATCCGATGGGCTTTTTCTAATCTAAAGCTTCAAAGCGGGACGCGCAGTTGCATGCCTGCTGCCACGGGATTCGCAAGGATCCGTGGCAGCAGGTTTGCCTGGGAAAAGCCATGACGGTGTCTCTGGCAGCGTCATGACCCCCTACCAACGCACCCCACAAACACCCCCCAAAGTAGCATTCGAACCTATACCCCTCACGTGTATTAATTGACTTACCGGAATTGACCGGCCCAAGAAGAGGATTGACCTATGTGGACCAAACCCGCGTTTACCGATCTGCGCATTGGCTTTGAAGTGACCATGTATTTCGCCAGCCGTTGATCAATCAAGTCCCGGCCTATCGTTGCGTTGGCCGGGGCGTTTCTTGTTCGCTGGAGCACTCAGTATGCTCACCCAGAATTTCGGGTCTGCCGCCGGTGGCGGATGCCCTCCAATGACACAGTCCCCCCTCAATGGCGCGAGCGTCCTGCTCGACAGCACGATGAGTGCCAGCAAACGTGAGCGCATCCCGGCCCTCAGACACGGTTTTCGTCTGCAATGGGAGCCGCACCAGCGCTGTTGGGTTCTGCTTTACCCTGACGGCGTGGTCAAACTCAGCGACAGCGCCGGGGTCATTCTTCGCAAGGTCGATGGGCTGCGAAGCACGAACGTGATTATCGAGCAGCTGTGCGAAGGATTTCCCGCTACGCCGGGGGTCGATGACGACATCCTGGTCTTTTTAGAAATTGCCTATGCCCAGCACTGGATTGAGTTCCATTAACCGGTCTGGCCCGCTGCTCTGGCTGTGGGTGGATTGACTTACCGCTGCCCGTCTGTGCTCGCAAATGAAAGGCTTCTCGACTGATCTTCAAGGCATGAGCAATGGTCTGATTGCATTCGCCCAGAGATGGTTTAGGCTGGCGCCCATCTCCGATAACAACAAAAACAGGCTTTGTATGAGCCCTAGCATCAGCCAATTGCGTAAATTCGTTTCTCCAGAAATAATTTTCGGTGCCGGCAGTCGGCACAATGCGGGCAACTACGCCAAAACCTTCGGTGCCCGTAAAGTGTTAGTGGTGACCGATCCCGGCGTAATCGCTGCGGGTTGGGTCGCTGACATTGAGGCCAGCCTGCGAGCGCTGGACATCGAATACTGCCTGTACAGCGATGTATCTCCTAACCCGCGGGTTGAGGAAGTGATGCGTGGTGCCGAGCTTTACCGTGAGAATCATTGCGACGTGATTATTGCTGTAGGCGGCGGTAGCCCTATGGACTGCGGCAAGGCCATTGGCATCGTTGTCGCCCATGGGCGGAGCATCCTCGAGTTCGAAGGTGTGGACATGATTCGGGTGCCAAGTCCGCCGCTGATCCTGATCCCGACCACCGCAGGGACCTCCGCTGACGTTTCGCAATTCGTGATCATCTCCAACCAGCAGGAGCGGATGAAGTTCTCCATCGTCAGTAAGGCTGTGGTGCCGGACGTCTCGCTTATTGATCCGGAAACAACACTGAGCATGGATCCGTTCCTCTCGGCCTGTACCGGCATCGATGCGTTGGTGCACGCGATTGAAGCCTTCGTTTCTACCGGTCACGGGCCGCTGACCGATCCTCATGCGTTGGAAGCCATGCGTCTGATCAATGGCAATCTGGTGCAGATGATTGCCAATCCTGGCGACATTGCATTGCGCGAAAAAATCATGCTCGGCAGCATGCAAGCCGGGCTGGCGTTCTCTAATGCGATCCTTGGTGCGGTGCATGCGATGTCGCACAGCCTGGGCGGTTTCCTCGATCTGCCCCATGGCCTGTGTAACGCCGTGCTGGTCGAGCACGTGGTGGCGTTCAACTACAATTCAGCGCCGGATCGTTTCAAGGTGATTGCCGAGACCTTTGGCATTGATTGCCGGGGCCTCAATCACCGGCAGATCTGCCAGCGCCTGGTGGAGCATCTGATCGCTCTCAAACGTTCTATCGGCTTCCATGAAACCCTTGGCCTGCATGGCGTCAGCATGGCGGACATTCCGTTTCTTTCGCAGCACGCGATGGATGATCCCTGCATTCTCACCAACCCGCGGGCGTCCAGCCAGCGCGATGTTGAGGTGGTCTATGGCGAAGCCCTCTGAGGACCAGCAGCGCGCCCTCGCGGGGTTGCTGGGGCTGGGTAATCATTCGACGCGCAAGAGCCACTACCCGGAGCTGGCGGTACGTCTGGATGAACTCGAAAAAGAGCGCAATCGCTATAAATGGCTGTTCGAGCATGCGGTGCACGGGATTTTTCAGGCAAGCCTGAAAGAAGGCCTGCGCGCGGCCAACCCCGCTTTAGCGCGAATGCTGGGCTACGACGATCCGCAAGAGGTGTTGTTTTCCCTGGCCGACCTTGCCGGCAACTTGTTTGCGGGCGGTGCAGCGGAGTTGGAGACCATCGGCGACATACTGCTGCGCGAGCGTAGCCTGTTGGGCTATGAAACCCAGTTGCAACGCAAAGACGGTAGCCATGTCGATGTGCTGATGAACCTGCTGCTCAAACCTGATCAGGATGGCCTGGTCGAAGGCTTTGTTGCTGACATCACTGAACGCAAGTTGGCCCAGCAGCACCTGCAGCAGCTCAACGATGAGCTGGAGCAGCGCGTGATTGCGCGCACCAATGAGTTGCTGGACGTGAACCGCAACTTGCAGCAACAGATCGTCCAGCGGGCGGAAATCGAGCGGGCATTGCGCGAAGCTCGTGACGCCGCTCAGGCTGCCAATCGCAGTAAAGACAAATACCTCGCGGCCGCCAGCCATGATCTGTTGCAGCCACTTAATGCTGCTCGGTTGCTGATCTCGACCTTGCGCGAGCGGCAATTGCCTACGGCTGAGCAGGTATTGGTGGAGCGGACCCATCAGGCGCTGGAAGGCGCGGAAGACTTGCTGACGGATTTGCTGGATATTTCCAGGCTGGATCAGGCCGCGATCAAGCCCGACATCGAATTGTATCGACTCGACGAGCTGCTGGCGCCGCTGGCCTCGGAGTTCCAGTTGGTGGCCGAAGCGGCAGGATTGAACCTGCGCGTGCGCATAGGGGACTTCGCAGTACGTACCGATCTGCGCTTGCTGACGCGGATTATGCGTAATTTTCTCAGCAATGCCTGCCGTTATACCGCGCAGGGCAACATTTTGCTGGGCGCACGGCGGCGGGGCGATTATTTGCGCCTTGAAGTCTGGGACACCGGGCGTGGCATTGCCGAAGACCGCCTCGATTCGATTTTCCTGGAGTTCAATCAACTGGATGTTGGCCGTGCAGCCGACCGCAAGGGGGTGGGCCTGGGCCTGGCAATCGTCGAACGCATCGCGAAGATTCTGGGTTATCGGGTTCTGGTGCACTCACGACCGGGACGGGGTTCGATGTTCGCCATTGAAGTGCCTCTGTCGCACGACGTTCCGCTACCGGCCAATGTCGTGGTGCAGCAGCATCCTGTTGCGGGCAATCCTCTGCCGGGGTGCCGCCTGTTGGTGGTGGACAACGAACTGAGCATTCTCGAAAGCATGGCTGCGTTGTTGGGACAGTGGGGCTGTGAGGTCCTGACGGCCACCGATCAGGACAGCGCGCTGGAGGTACTGCAAGGGCAACCACCGGAGTTGATTCTGGTGGACTTCCACCTGGATCATGGGGTGATAGGTTGCGACGTGGTAACGCATCTGCGCGAGCATTTCGCGGTGATCATTCCTGCCGTAATGATCACCGCTGACCGCAGTGATCAATGTCGTCGTTCACTGCAAAAGCTGGGGGCACCGCTGCTGAATAAGCCGGTAAAACCCGGAAAACTGCGGGCGGTGTTAAGTCAATTGCTGGGTTAGGCTCCTGAATACAGCATAAGCACAAAGATTGCATAAGCACGGAGCGCGGGTTAATAAGGGGGTCTTTATACCCATTGGCTCTAAGAATGCTTCAGGCATTTTGGCGGCGGCGATCTGATTGGTTTTCTTGTGTCACAAATAGCATCCGTACTTGGGTCTAAACCCTGAAACTCTTTTGCAGTGAGAAAGAACACAATGCCCGTGATCCCTTTGCTGATATGCGACGACTCCAGTATGGCGCGCAAGCAGCTATTGAGGGCTTTACCCGCCGACTGGGGCGTATCGGTCACCATGGCGGCCAATGGCCAAGAGGGACTCGAAGCCATTCGTCAGGGGTTGGGGCAGGTGGTGTTGCTCGATCTGACGATGCCGGAAATGGACGGGTATCAGGTCCTGGCCGCTGTCCGTGAGGAAAACCTGCAAGCGAAGATTATCGTGGTTTCCGGCGATGTGCAGACGGAAGCGATACGACGTGTGCTCGAACTGGGCGCCTTGGCCTTCCTGAAAAAGCCTGCCGATCCAGACGAGCTCAAAAGAACGCTCGCAAGCCTTGGTCTGCTGGGCGAGCCTCAAACGGCTGTCGCCATCGCGCGGGAAGTTCCTGAGACGCAGACCAGCTTTCAGGATGCGTTTCGTGAAACCATCAACGTCGCCATGGGGCGTGCCGGGGCGTTGCTGGCCCGAGTGCTGGGTGTGTTCGTCCAGTTGCCGGTGCCGAATGTGAGCATGCTGGAGGTGGGGGAATTACACATGGCGTTAGCCGACGCACAGAACGGTGACCGGTTGACAGCAGTCTGTCAGGGGTATATCGGCTGTGGTATCGCCGGCGAAGCGTTGCTGATTTTTCACGGCTCTGAAATTGCTGATATGGCGAAATTGATGCAGCGGGACTCGGTCGAGTATTCGGACATGGAAATGCTCCTGGACTTGTCGACGATTCTGATTGGAGCCTGTTTGAGCGGGATAGCCGAACAAATTGACGTGGTATTTTCCCAGGGCCACCCGCAAGTACTCGGTGAGCAGGGAGGCATCGAAGAGTTGATCCGGGTTAATAAGCAGCGCTGGAAGAAAACCCTGGCAGTGGAAATCAGCTACAGCCTTGAGGGCCACAATATTCATTTCGATTTGTTGATGTTGTTCACCGAAGACTCGGTAGAGCGGCTTTCAAAAAAACTCGCCTACGTGATGAGCTGAGCCATGAACGATCACATCGATATCAAAGAGCTTCACTGGTTGCTAACCATCGTGCAGTGCATCGACGTGGGTGTCGTAGTCTTCGACCGGGATTTCCGGGTCCAAGTCTGGAATACTTTTATGGAGAACCGTTCCGGCGTTGTGCCGAACGAGGCCAGCGGCCAATCGTTTTTCACCCTGTTTCCCGAAATCAATGAGGCCTGGTTTCGCAAAAAGGTCGATAACGTGATCACCCTCGGTACGCCTGCGTTCACCATCTGGGAGCAACGACCATATCTGGTGCATTTCAAGAACTACCAGCCGATCACCGGCCAGGAGGACTTCATGTACCAGAACACCACTCTGTTTCCGCTGCGCTCGATCAACAACGAGATTGGTCACATTTGCCTGGTGATCTATGACGTGACAGACGTGGCCACCCACTCACATCAGTTGCAAGCGGCCAATAGTCAGTTGCAGACGCTGTCCAACACCGACCGACTGACCGGCTTGTACAATCGTGGACACTGGGAGGAGGCCCTTAAACTCGAATACGCCCGCTATCTTCGGTACGACACGGCCACAACGTTGGTCATGTTCGATATCGATCACTTCAAACGTGTCAATGACACCTACGGCCACCAAGCGGGCGACAAGGTGATTCAGCTCGTTGCCGAAACCGTACGTCAGCACATCCGCGATGTTGATATTGCAGGTCGTTATGGCGGTGAAGAGTTCGCAGTCTTGTTGCCCGACACCAATAAAGCAGGGGGCGCGGTGTTTGCCGAACGTTTGCGCAAGGCGATCGAAGCACAAGAGGTCATCCACGACGGCCATTCAATCCGTTGCACCGTCAGCCTTGGCGTTGCAGACATGAGCCAGCCTACGTCCGACTACAAACACCTGATCGAATCGGCCGACCAGGCGCTGTACGTTTCCAAGACCAATGGCCGTAACCTGGTGTCGGTGCATGAGTAAGGGCTGAGTCGCTGATCGTGCACAGTCGGCCCCCTACAGGTACGACGGTGCACAGAACTGCCAGCTTATTCGAACGCCGGCATGACCTGCTTGATGAACAGTTCCAGCGATTTCTTTTTCTCGGCGTGGGGCAAGCTGTTGTCACACCAGAAGCTGAACTCATCAACGCCCAGTTCCTGGTAGTACTTGATCCGGGCAATGACCTCTTCCGGGGTGCCAATCATGGTGTTCTTGTGGATGTTTTCAAGTTCGAACTCCGGGCGATCCGCAAATTTCTCTTCCGGGCTCGGCGCAAGGAAGCCATTGACGGGCACTTGCTTGTTGCCGAACCAGGCGTCGAACGTGCGGTAGAAACGCGAGATGGCCTTGGCGCCGACTTTCCAGCCTTCGGGGTCGTCGACACTGTGGACGTGGGTGTGGCGCAGTACCATCAGTTGAGGGCGCGGAACCTCTGGATTATTGGCCAGCGCGGTTTCGAACTTGTTCTTCAAGTCGAGCACTTCTTCGTCGCCTTTCATCAGCGGCGTGACCATGACGTTGCAGCCGTTTTTCACTGCGAAGTTATGTGAGTCAGGATCGCGGGCGGCAATCCACATGGGAGGATGCGGTTTCTGGATTGGCTTTGGCACGCTGGTGGAGGTGGGGAATTTCCAGATATCACCGTCATGGGCATAGTCGCCTTCCCACAGCTTGCGCACCACCGGGACCATTTCACGCAGGTGATTACCCCCTGAAGCAGCGGGCATGCCACCGGCCATACGGTCGAACTCGATCTGATAAGCGCCACGAGCCAGTCCGACTTCCATCCGTCCATTGCTGATCACGTCAAGCAGGGCGCATTCACCCGCGACGCGTAACGGATGCCAGAACGGCGCGATGATCGTACCGGCGCCCAAGTGGATGGTGGTCGTACGGGCTGCGAGGTAAGCCAGCAGCGGCATCGGACTCGGGGAGATGGTGTATTCCATGGCGTGATGTTCGCCGATCCAGACCGTACGGAAGCCACCGGCCTCGGCCATCAGGGTCAATTCGGTCAGGTCTTCGAACAATTGGCGATGGCTGACTTCCTCATTCCAGCGCTCCATATGCACGAACAAAGAAAATTTCATGACACATTCCTCAAGTCTTTTTAGTGGGCCTGTCAGGTGCAGGCGTGCGACGGTTTCGGATCAAGCAAAGGCTGGCAGTGCGCCCATCTTGCCGCGGCAGTACACCAACGGGCTGGTCTGTTGCTGAGGGACGATAAGGTTTTTCACCGCACCGACCATGATGGCGTGATCGCCGCCTTCGTACTCACGCCACAGTTCACACTCAATGATCGCGGTGGCATTGTTCAGCAGCGGATTACCCAGCTCGCTGAGCGTCCACTCAATACCTTGTGCCTTGTCTTTACCTTTGCGGGCAAAGGCAAAGGCTTCAGTTTGCTGTTCGCCGGAGAGAAAGTGGATAGCGAAGCGTTTGTTCTTGATCAGTACCGGGTAAGAGTCTGAACTGTAGTTGGGGCAGAACAGCACCAAGGCCGGCTCCATCGACAGCGAACTGAAGGCGCTGGCCGTCAAACCGACGATTTCGCCATTGTCATCCAGCGTGGTTATCACCGTCACCCCGGAGGGGAAGGAACCCATGACTAATTTGTAGACATTTGCATCGATCATTGGATTTTCCTCAGGTGACGGTGGCACCAGGCCTAATTGTATGGATTGTGTGTCTGATGGTATACCGTAATACCTTCTTTGCAAGTGGTATTTTTCCCGTGCGACGAAGACGATATTTCAGGCATAAAAAAGCCGACGCCTGGGTAGAAGCGTCGGCTTGGTGGGGAGTGGATCAGTGTGCGCCAGCCGCCTTGTTCAGGTCGCTTTCGGTCCATTGGGTATAGATACATGCATCGGCGGCGGCCCAGCGCACGCGCACCGGGTCCCCATCGTGGAGCGGCATTCCAGAGGCCGACAGCGCCTTGACGGTCATTACGGTGCCGCCTGCGGTGACAACGCTGCAGGTCTGACTCTCTCCGAGGAACAGGACTTCAGTCACCTTGGCAGCCACTTCGTTCCAGCCTGCTGCGAGAGGCTCGTTCCGGGCCTGTTCTACGCTCAGGGCCTGGGCTTTTTCCGGACGTACCATCAGCAGCAGGTCCTGCTCGGTCTGGAGCCCGGAGGTCAGGCGGATCGACAAGGGTTGGCCTTCAAAGACGCCCACGGCATTGCCCTGAGCCTTGAGCTTGAGGAAGTTCGAGTTGCCGAGGAATGACGCAACGAACGCATTTGGCGGGTTCTGGTACAGGTCATAACCGCTGCCCAGACCGACGATCTTGCCATGGCTGAAGATCGCTATGCGTTGCGACAGGCGCATGGCTTCCTCTTGATCGTGGGTTACGTAAACGATGGTGATGCCCAGCCGACGATGCAACTGACGCAGTTCATCCTGCAAATCCTCCCGCAGCTTTTTATCCAGCGCGCCGAGGGGTTCGTCCATCAACAGGATGCGCGGTTCGTAGACTAGGGCCCGAGCAATCGCCACGCGTTGCTGCTGGCCACCTGACAGTTGTGAAGGGCGGCGATGGGCGAACTGCTCGAGCTGAACCAGCTTGAGCATGGCGTCGACCCGGCGTTCGCGCTCGGCGCTGGCGAGTTTGCGGATGACCAGCGGGAAACCGATGTTGTCGCGTACCGACAGGTGCGGGAACAATGAGTAGCGCTGGAACACCATGCCAATATCGCGCTTGTGCGGCGGTACGTTGACCAGAGACTGACCATTGACCAGGATCTCCCCGGAACTGGGTGTCTCGAAACCGGCCAGCATCGACAGGGTGGTACTTTTGCCGGAGCCGCTGGAGCCGAGGAAGGTTAGGAATTCACCGTCCTGGATATCCAGCGAGATGTTGTCCACGGCGGCAAAGTCGCCGTAGTGCTTGTTCAGGTTGCGCAAGCTGACCAAGGTCTTGTTGGCCTGCTGCGCAGGGTCTTTGATCACAGCACTCATGTCGTACTCCTAGGCGCTCAGGCGCTGACTTCGTTGCGCCGGCGCACAGCGGCGGCGATCACCATGACCAGCACCGACAGCGCGATCAGCAGCGTCGAGGCGACGGCGATCACAGGTGTCAGGTCCTGACGCAGGGTGGTCCACATTTTTACCGGCAAGGTTTGCAGGGTCGGGCTGGCCATCATCACGCTCAGCACCACCTCGTCCCACGACACCAGGAAGGCGAACAGGGCGCCCGCCACCATGCCGGGGCGAATCGCCGGGAATGTCACCCGGAACACCGCCTGCAGGCGCGAAGCCCCACAGATCACAGCGGCGTCTTCGATGGACTGGTCGAACAGTTTCAGTGAGTTGATGATCGAGATAATGGTGAACGGCAACGCGACGATCACATGGCTGACCACAAACGCAAACATCGTCCCGGTGTAACCCAGTTTGAGGAACAACGCGTACACGGCCACGGCGATGATCACCAGCGGCACGATCATTGGCAGGGTGAACAGGCCGTAGAGCATTTCCCGGCCCCGGAAGCGCCCGCGCACCAGGGCAAAGGCGGTCGGCAAGCCCAGAGCTACAGCAAAGATCGTGGTCAGGACCGCGACCTTGAGGCTGGCGAAGGCGGCGTCCATCCAGTCGGCGTTGGAGAAAAACTGGCTGTACCACTTCAACGTCCACCCTGGTGGCGGGAACACCAGCCACTGAGATGAACCGAACGACAGCAGCACGATGAACACGATGGGCAGCAGCAGAAACAGCGCAATAGCTCCGGTTGTGAGGTAAAGGCCCAGACGCATGCGCCGGCTCATCGCATTGGCGGTCAATAACATGATGGTTTACCTCGAGTTGCTGGAGCCGACCGGGGATTCCGGTTGCAGCTTCAGGTAGAAGTAGAACAGCACCAGAGTGATCAGGATCAGCAATGCTGCACCTGCACTGGCCAGACCCCAGTTGAGGAAGGACTGCACCTGCTGGATGATAAATTCCGGCAGCATCATGTTCTGCGCGCCACCCAGCAGGGCCGGGGTGACGTAGTAGCCCAGAGACATGACGAACACCATCAAGCCGCCGGAGAACAACCCCGGACGGCACAATGGCAGGAACACCCGGAAAAAATTGCTCCATGGGCTGGCGCCACAAATGGAACCGGCCTGGAGGACCATGGGGTCAATCGCTTGCATGGTGGCCTGCAGCGGCAGAACGATGAACGGGATCATGATGTAGCTCATGCCAATCACCACCCCGGTCAAGTTGTGCACCATTTCCAGGGGTTGATCGATAATGCCCATGGCCATCAAGGCCTTATTGATCACCCCGGAAGCCTGGAGCAGCACGAGCCAGGAATAGGTCCGCGCCAACAGACTGGTCCACATCGACAGCAAGACGATATTGAGTATCCAGCGCCCCCAGCCACGAGGGACCAGGGTGATCGCCCATGCCAGGGGAAAGCCCAGCAGTAGACTGAATACCGTTACCAGACCCGCCACGGCGAAGGTGTTGAACAGCACACGGGCGTATGCGGAATTGGCGAACAACTCGGCATAGTTTCCCAGCCCCGGCGTGGGCTCAAGCACGCCGCGCAGTAACAGGCTGACCAGCGGCGCGAAGAAAAACAAGCCGAGGAACAACAGCGCCGGGATCAGGTTGCTGGCACCGCGCCAACGCAGCATCAGTGGAGTGGAATGCTTCATGACCGCAGCCTTGTCTGGAGCCGGGACGGCAGCGCCAGAGGCGCTCCCGACCGGGTTGGATTGACGGAGCGCGGTGGCCGTCATTTTCATTTGAGAAGCCATTCGTTCCACCGTGTCGCGATGGTCTGACCATTCTTGGCCCAGTACGCGAAGTCGAGAGTGATCTGATCCTTAGCGTAGGCAGTCGGCAGGTTAGGTGCCAGTACTGAGTCCAGACGTTGCACGCTGTCGGTGTTGACCGGTGCATAGGCGGTCAGGTTAGAGAAGTCGGCTTGGCCTTTGGCAGAGCTGGAGTTGGCCAGGAATCGCATGGCCGCATCCTTGTTCTTTGATCCTTTAGGGATGACCAGGAAGTCGGCCATGACCAGGTTCTGTTTCCAGCTCACACCGACCGGTGCGCCATCTTCTTGCAGTGCATGGATACGGCCATTCCAGAATTGACCGAGGCTGGCTTCACCGGAGGCCAGCAGTTGTTGGGATTGCGCGCCGCCGCCCCACCAGACGATGTCTTTCTTGATAGTGTCGAGTTTCTTGAACGCGCGATCCAGGTCCAGCGGATAGAGCTTGTCAGCGGGCACACCGTCGGCCAGCAGCGCCAGTTCAAGCACGCCAGGGCTCGGCCATTTGTACAGGGCGCGTTTGCCGGGGTAGGTCTTGGTGTCGAATAGTGCTGTCCAGTCCTGTGGGGCTTTGCCGCCCAGCTTGCCTTCGTTGTAGCCGAGGACGAAGGAAAAGAAGAACGAACCAACGCCATAATCGGAGACGAAGCGCGGGTCGATCTTGTCGCGCTGGATAACCTTGAAGTCCAACGGTTCAAGCAGACCTTCAGCCGCTGCGCGCAGGGCAAAATCAGCCTCTACATCGACCACGTCCCATTGCACGTTGCCACTTTCGACCATCGCCTTGAGTTTGCCGTAGTCGGTTGGGCCGTCCTGAACCACCTTGACCCCACTGGCTTTGCTGAAGGGATCGGCCCAGGCCTGCTTTTGCGCGTCCTGGGTGGAGCCGCCCCAGCTGACGAAACTCATGCTGTCGGCGGCGATGGCCGCGTTACAAGTTACTGCCAGTAAGCTTGCCGCGAGTACCGCAGCTGCACGTTTATTCAACACCATTTTCACGCCCTCATTTGTTGTGTTTTGAGCGGGCTGTTGACGCCCGCCTATCGGGAGCAGTAGGTCCATTGGAGCCTTGAACATTGACCGTGCCAGGCGCTGTTGTTGTGTGCTGTCCCTTTCAGGCGCACCTGGAAAACTATCCGGTCTATGGAATATCATATTATGGTATTCCAAACTTTCTGCAAGGGTTTCGCCTCACCGATTGTCTGTCTTTGTCTTGTTTTTTTGTTCTGTTTGGTTCGTCACCTGCCTGAGCGTGTTTGACGCCATCAGCCCGTAAACGGAATGCTTTCCACCACCTCCAAGTTGTACCCCGTCAACCCTGCATATTTCAGTGGCGGCCCGAGGTGGCGTAGTTTTCCCACGCCGATGTCTTGCAGAATCTGTGCCCCCGTACCGACTTCTGAATAGATGCGCGATTGCGAGCGGGTGTATTGCCGTGGTGGCTGGGTCAGTTGCGGAATCCGCTCAAGCAGCGCCTGCGAAGATTCATGGTTGGCGAGTACCACCACCACGCCGCAGCCTTCTTCGGCTACTTTTTGCAACGCTGCCCACAGCGTCCAGTTCGACGGTCCAGTGTATTCGGCACCCACCAGATCGCGCAGTGGATCGATCACATGCACGCGCACCAGGGTCGGGGCTTCGCGACGAATATTGCCCATGACCATGGCCATATGGACGCCACCTTCGATCCGGTCTTCGTAGGTGATAAGCCGAAAAGTACCGTGAACGGTAGGGAGTTCGCGCTCGCCGATGCGGGTTACAGTGCGTTCGGTGCTAAGCCGGTAATGGATCAGGTCGGCGATGGTGCCGATCTTGATACCGTGTCTGGCCGCGAACACTTCGAGGTCGGGACGGCGGGCCATGGTGCCGTCATCGTTCATCACCTCAACGATCACCGACGCCGGGGTAAAACCCGCCAGGCGCGCGAGGTCACAGCCAGCCTCGGTGTGCCCAGCACGGGTCAGCACGCCGCCTTCCTTGGCCCGTAATGGAAAGATATGCCCCGGCTGCACCAGGTCTTCTGCTCGGGCGTTGGCTGCGACAGTGGCTTCGACAGTGCGAGCGCGGTCAGCAGCGGAGATCCCGGTGGTGACACCGCTGGCGGCTTCGATGGAGACCGTGAACGCCGTGCTGAACGCACTGCCATTGCTCGGCACCATCTGTTCCAGGCCCAGGCGCTGGCAATGTTCGTCGGTCAGCGTAAGGCAGATCAGGCCGCGTGCTTCCCGGGCCATGAAGCTGATCGCCTGAGCCGTGCAGCGGTCGGCGGCGAGCAGCAGGTCACCTTCGTTTTCTCTATCCTCATCGTCGACCAACAGGACCATTTTGCCTTGGCGGTAATCTTCGATGATTTCTTCGATGCTATTGAAGGCCATGCTTGGGCTCTCTGTATCGCGAATGGTAGAGGGTTTGTTTTTCTGGTATACCATAATACAAATTAAACCGAAATAACGAGGTCGCCATGAAGGCTTACTGGATCGCTCACGTCGATGTCACCGACTTGGATCAATACGCGCAATACACCCAGCGTGCGCCAGCAGCGTTCGCGCTTTTTGGCGGCAAACTGCTGGCCCGTGGCGGGCGTTCCGAAGCGATGGAGGGCAGGGCGACGCCGCAACGCAGCGTGGTGATCGAGTTCGAATCCTACGAGCAGGCGCTGGCGTGCTACCACTCGGAGCAGTATCAGCAGGCGTGCGAGTACCGCCAAGGTGCGGCCAAGGCGGAGGTGATTATCGTCGAGGGGTATGAGTCTTGAGCGCTAGCCGGAGGGTTCAGCGGATGAAATGGATTTTTCCGCTGTCGTCATTGCCGATATAGATACCGTAGACCCCGGCTTGGCGTTCTTCTATGTAGCGTTCGAGGATCTGCCGGATGGCCGGATAGTAGATGCTGTCCCAGGGAATGTCTTCGGGTGCGAAAAAGCGGCAGTCGAGGGTTTCCGGGCCATATTGCCCCGTGTTCTCCACGGCGATGGCGCGGAAGATAATGTAGACCTCGCTGATCTGCGGCACGCTGAAGATAGAGTAGGGCGAGATGATTTCTGCACGCACGCCCGTTTCTTCCCAAACCTCGCGCAGGGCTCCTTGCTCGGTGGTTTCGCCACTTTCCATAAAGCCTGCGGGGAGGGTCCAGGTGCCGGGACGTGGCGGGATCGCACGTTGGCACAGCAGGTACTTGCCGTCCTGCTCGATGATGCAGCCGGCAATGATCTTCGGGTTGATGTAATGAATGTAGCCGCAGCCGCTGCACATCAAGCGCTCGTGGGTGTCGCCGGGCGGGAGCTGATGACTGAGGTCATCGCTGCCGCATTGTGGGCAAAAGCGCGGGCTGGGCATGTTCAGCGACCTATGCGCGGTTCTTTGAGGGCGATGGGCGAGACGATTTCACGCACCTTGCCGGTTTCGTTCTGCTTTAACTTAAGATAGTCCAGCGCCACTTTGGCGGCTGCCCGCACATGGTCGACCGAGGCCTGATGCGCGGCCAACGGATCGCCACTCTTGATCGCCTCGACCATGCGTTCCATTTCCAGATTGCTGACGCCGCGACGGTTTTCCTGGGACACGGAGGTGGCTCGCAGGTAGCTGATGCGGGCCTGCAACTGGCGCAACTGGGTCGCCGCGACGTGATTGCCCGAGCCTTCCAGCAGAACGTCGTAGAAGCCTTGCACCGAGTCGAGTACTTGCTGCAGTTCGCCGTCTTTGAGCGCCTTGCGGTTCTCCTCGAGAGCTTTCTCCAGGGCGCGAATGTCCTTGGCTTTAGCTCTGAGGGTGAATAACTGGACGATCAGGCCTTCGAGCACGCAGCGCAGCTCATAGATATCGCAGGCGTCTTCCAGGGTGATGATGGCGACACTCGGACCCTTGGCGTCGGCGAATTCAACCAACCCTTCGGATTCCAGATGGCGCAGGGCTTCACGAACCGACGTACGGCTGACGCCCAGACGCTCGCAAAGATCTCGCTCGACCAGACGGTCTCCCGGCAAAAGCTGGAAGTTCATGATGGCGCTTCGCAGTTTATCCAGCACGATTTCGCGCAGGGTAATGGGGTTGCGATTGACTTTGAAGCTGTCGTCAAGTGGCAGGCGTTTCATTGGGGCCGCTCTGAGTGGGGCTGTCCATGCAAAAGGAGCACCTTGATCGAGGATCTGCGGCGCTCCAGTCATTATTCAAAACAATGGCGGAGTTTATCATGTCGGGTTCTTTAAGCGACAAGCCCTCAAAGCCCCCCCATCAAGGTGTATTTGAGTTCCAGGTAATCTTCAATGCCGTATTTCGACCCTTCGCGGCCGAGGCCCGAGGACTTGATTCCACCGAAGGGCGCGACTTCTGTGGAAATCAGCCCCTCGTTGATCCCGACCATGCCGTACTCCAGGCCTTCGCTCATGCGCCATGAACGGCCCAGATCGCGGGTGTAGCAATAGGCTGCGAGACCAAACTCAGTGTCGTTGGCCAGGCGCAAGGCCTCGCTTTCGCTGTCAAAGCGGAATACGGCGGCCAACGGACCGAAGGTCTCCTCGCGGGCGACTTTCATCTCGTGTGTCACCTCCGCGAGCACCGTTGGCTGGAAGAAACCATGGCCCAGCGCATGCCGTTCGCCGCCGCAGACCAGGCGAGCGCCTTTAGCCAGGGCATCCTGCACATGGTCCTCGACCTTGGCCACTGCCCGATCGTTGATCAATGGGCCTTGGCTGACGCCCTCGTCGAAACCGTCGCCGACCTTCAGTTCGCGGACACGCTCCTCAAGCCGGGCGACGAAAGCATCATGGATGCCGCTCTGCACGAGGAAGCGGTTGACGCAGACGCAGGTTTGTCCGGCGTTTCGAAATTTGGCGATCAAGGCGCCTTCGATCGCGTGCTCCAGGTCGGCATCGTCGAACACAATGAAGGGGGCATTACCGCCGAGTTCCAGAGAGACCTTTTTCAACGTCGAGGCACATTGGGCCATCAGTAACTTGCCAATGGTCGTGGAGCCGGTGAAGGACAGTTTGCGCACCTCGGGACTGCTGGTCAGCTCGGCGCCGATGGCAATAGCATCGCCCGTAATTACGTTGAAAATCCCTGCGGGAATGCCCGCCTGTTCCGCCAGCACCGCCATGGCCAATGCCGAGAACGGTGTTTCCGGGGCCGGTTTGACGATGCACGGGCAACCGGCAGCCAGTGCCGGACCGGCTTTGCGGGTGATCATCGCCGCCGGGAAATTCCACGGAGTGATCGCCGCGACGACGCCAATTGGCTCCTTGCTGACGACGATCCGCGCATCGCCCTTGTGGCTGGGAATGGTGTCGCCATAGATGCGTTTGGCTTCTTCGGCGAACCACTCGATGAAACTGGCGGCATAGAGGACCTCACCCCTGGCTTCGGCCAGTGGCTTGCCTTGCTCCAGAGTAAGGATCTCGGCCAGGGCGTCGGCGTTTTCCAGCATCAACGCGTGCCAGCGCTTGAGCACCGTGCTGCGGTCTTTGGCCGTGCGTGCGCGCCAGGCCGGCCAGGCGGCATGGGCTGCGGCGATGGCTTCTCGGGCTTGTTCTGCACCGAGGTTCGGCACGTGACCGATGACTTCACCCGTGGCCGGGTTGTAGATGGCGTGGCGAGTACCGTTTTGGGCGTCACACCATTGGCCATTGATAAAGGCCTGCTGGCGAAACAGTTGCGAGGCTGCTGGGGTCATGCCGGCTCCCGGAAATAAAAAGGGGCCGCGACCGAATAGGGTGGCGTGCGGCCCTGAAACATTTGCTCAGGCGAGGGTGGGCAAGGGGCCCAGCTTGCCACGGTGATAGATCATCGGTGTCACCGGCTGATCAGGCAGAATCAGGTTCTTCACTGCCCCAACGATGATCGCGTGGTCGCCGCCATCGTATTCGCGCCACAGTTCACACTCGATGATCGCAGTGGCCTTGGCCAGCAGCGGGTTGCCGAGTTCGCTCAGGTGCCACTCGATGCCTTTGGCTTTGTCCTTACCTTTACCGGCGAAGGCGTAGGCCTCCGCCTGCTGATCCGCCGACAGCAAATGAATGGCGAATCGTTTGCTGTTGCGCAGGATCGGGTACGTATCGGAGGCGTAGTTGGGGCAAAACAGCACCAGTGCCGGGTCAATCGACAGCGCGCTGAAGGCGCTGGCAGTGATGCCGACGATGCCGCCTTCGGGGTCCAGGGTGGTGACCACTGTGACCCCGGAGGGGAAGGAGGCCATGACCTCCTTGTAAATGCCAGGTTCGATCATCTCAGGTCACCTCTCAACGCATGACAAAGGGGTCGGGCATCGGCGCCGACGACAGGTTGATCCACACGGTTTTCAGTTCGGTATAGGCCAGCACCGAATCGATGCCGCTTTCGCGACCGTAGCCGCTGTTCTTGAATCCGCCAATGGGCGCCATGGCCGAAACAGCACGGTAGGTGTTGACCCAGATGATCCCGGAGCGCACATCCCGCGCCATGCGGTGAGCGCGGCCCAGATCACGGGTCCAGATGCCTGCGGCGAGACCAAACTGCGAATCGTTGGCGATGGTCAGCGCCTCTGCTTCGTCCTTGAAACGGATCACTGACGCGACCGGGCCGAAGACTTCTTCTTGCATGATCTTCATCGAATTGCGGTCACATTCGAACAGGGTTGGCTCGTAATACCAGCCGTCATTGTCCATCTGCGGGCGCTTGCCACCCAGGCGCAGATGAGCACCTTCGGCGATGGCGTCGGCCACCAGGCCTTCGACGACGGCCAATTGCTGTGCGGTGGCCATCGGGCCCATCTCGCTGGCGTCGTCCTGCGGATTGCCGATACGAATCCGCTTGGCCCGTTCAACCAAACGCTCGACGAATTCGTCGTAGATTTCGTCTTGGACCAACAGGCGCGAACCGGATACACAGCTCTGTCCGGATGCGGCATAAATACCGGCGATGGCACCGTTGATCGCGCTGTCGAGGTCGGCGTCGGCGAAGATTATGTTCGGTGATTTGCCGCCCAGTTCCAGCGACAATTTGGCAAAGTTCTCTGCACTGCTGCGTACCACATGACGGGCCGTTGCCGCGCCGCCGGTAAAGGCGATTTTGCGCACCAGAGGGTGGCGGGTCAGGGCTGCACCGGTGCTGGGGCCATAGCCAGTAACAACGTTGACTACGCCTGGCGGGATACCCGCTTCCAGAGCCAGACGGGCCAGCTCGAGAACCGTTGCGGACGCATGTTCCGAGGGCTTGAGGACGATGGTGTTGCCGGCCGCGAGGGCTGGCGCCAGCTTGATCGCGGTCAGGTACAGCGGGCTGTTCCAGGGGATGATTCCGGCTACCACGCCCATGGGTTCATGCACGGTGTAGGCAAACAGGTCGGGCTTGTCCAACGGCAGGGTGCCGCCTTCGAGCTTGTCGGCCAGGCCTGCGGTGTAGTGAAAAAACTCGGGCAAGTAATTGACCTGACCCCGCGTCTCGCGGATCAGCTTGCCGTTATCGCGGCTTTCCAACTGCGCCAGTTGCTCTTTGTTTTCGGCGATCAGATCGCCAAGACGTCGCAGCAGTTTGCCGCGAGCGGTGGCGGTGAGACCGCGCCACGCCGGACTCTCGAATGCCTTTTGCGCAGCCTGGACGGCGCGCTCGACATCGGCTTCGTCTGCATCGGGCAGTTCGGCCCAGGCTTGGGCCAGTGCCGGGTTGAAGCTTTCGAAGGTCTTGCCGGAGAGGGCATCGACCCATTGGCCGTCGATGCACATTTGGAAGCGTGCGAGCGTCATGCAACGTTCCCCTTTGTTGGGTGTTGTCGGGTTTGTGCGGAGGCGAGAAAGTCCAGCAGCACCTGGTTGACCAGTCGCGGCGACTCCACCAGCATCATATGCCGTTGCTCGTCGAGGACAGCAACTTGCGCGCCAGGGATCCGTTCAGCCAATTGTCGGGCCATCTCCGGTGTCGAACCGGGGTCCAGCGCGCCGGTGGCAATCAGGGTCGGCACCTGAATGCTGCCCAGGTCCTCGGCGCGGTACATGTCTTGGGTGGCGAACAGCTCATACGTGGTCAGATAGCCCTGTGGGTCATTACCGGCAAGCGTCTGGCGGATCGCGGCAATCTGCCCAGGATTAGCAGCCTGGTATTCACGACTGAACCAGCGTGACAGCGCCGCCTCGGCATTCGCATCAGGGCCATGTTCGGCGGCTTGAGTCGTCCGCTCGTTGACCCCGGCGCGCTGTTCGGCGCTACGGTTGAACACGCTGTTGAGCACCACCAGCCCGAGCATGTGCTCTGGATAGTGCAAGGCGAACGCGCGAGCGACCAATCCACCCATGGAGAAACCAATCACCGTGGCTTGCGGCAGCTGCAAATGGTCGAGCAATTCCAGTAACTGATCGGCGTAGCCAAGCAGCCCGGTGCCCGGTTCCGGGCGCGGGCTGGCGCCATGCCCCAGCATGTCATAGGCAATCACGCGGTAGTGCGGAGCGAGACCAACGATCTGGCCGCCCCACATCTCTTTATTCAGGCCCACGCCATGGATCAGTACCACGGGTTGGCCTTGGCCGGTCGCCAGATAGCTGGTGCCGGCCGGGGTACGTTCAGCGGTGAGCCGAATCATGGATCGCTCCTGCAAATCTTATGGGTTACTGGGCTTTCTCTGCGGCCAGTTCTTCCAGATCGATGTAACGATTGCCGATGCGTGGGTGCAGACGACCCCCGTTGGCACAACCGAGGACAACAACGATCTCATCCGCGCGCGGGGCGTCTTCAATCTGCATTTCCAGGGTGATGTAGTGCGAACGCAGACCTTCATCGTCTTTATGCATCATCGGAATCTGGATCGACGTGCCTGTACCACCGCGCTTGTTAGTGAAGCTCAAGTAGCTTTTGGCTTTGACTGCTTCGCGGTAATGGTTGCCGAAACGCAGGGTGTGGATCACCGCAGAGGCGTGCTCGATTTCTCCATCGGCGCCGACCACGGCCGCTTTGCCATAGGCTTCGATCTTGTCCGCACCGCCGATGGTGGCAATCAGACGCTCGACCATCAGTGCGCCCAGATCGGAGCAGTTGGCCCGAATTTCTGGCTTCAAATCTTCAACAAAACCACGACCCAACCATGGGTTTTTGATGACAACAGCCAAGCCAACCATGGTCACTGGCGTGTCGGTGGCTTTGCCGCCCTCGATGAAGGTTTCTTCGATGTAGCTGACGATTTTGCGAATTTCAAAACTCATGAGCGGCTCCAGAAAAGAGGGAGGGGGAATGCGTCGCTGTATGATGGTATACCATAATATTGCGTATGCAAGCCCCAGCTGCATGTTCATGAAAGGGGAAGACGACGGAAGGTAGGGACGTGAAGCGTTGGCCGGTTAAGGATGGGTATTGCGGGGGGCAGGCGGCGGTGTTTGCGCTTAAACAGGAGGGAGTCGCCGCCTGACAGGATGACGCGGTGGGCATCACCGTTCGGCAGTTCGGGCATGCGCACTACTACAAGGACGCCGGGCACCGCTGGTTTCGCGGGATGCTTGCCCGGATCTTGGGTGCACCAGCAAAGGGGGGGGGTAGGGTGCCTTCAGCTCACACTTACATCCCGCATCAACAACCCGAAATGCAAGTCCACCGCATCCGGTATTGGTAAATACACCGTATGACCGTCCCCTGGTGCAACCTCGGTCGGCTCACCTTTGACGTTCTGCAACTGATGCAGATCGAAGTGGAAGTTGCCCTTGGGCGTCATCAGCTCCATGTGGTCGCCCAGGCCAAAGCGATTCTTGACCTTTACTTCGGCCAATCCATCACGCCGCTCGCCGGTCAGTTCGCCGACAAACTGCTGTCGCTCCGAAACCGAGCTGCCGTTCTGGTAGTTCTGGTATTCATCATGCACATGCCGACGCAGGAAACCCTCGGTGTAGCCGCGCTGAGCCAGGGATTCCAGATCGGTCATCAGGCTACGGTCGAACTCGCGGCCAGCCACCGCATCGTCGATTGCCTGGCGATAGACCTGAGTGGTCCGCGCGCAATAGAAGTGAGATTTGGTCCGGCCTTCGATCTTCAGTGAGTGCACGCCCATCTGCGTCAGCCGCTCGACATGCTGTACGGCGCGCAAGTCTTTGGAATTCATGATGTAGGTGCCGTGCTCGTCCTCGAAGGCCGGCATCAGTTCATCCGGTCGATTGGCTTCCTGCAACAGGAACACCTGATCGGTCGGCGCGCCGGTACCCAGAGTCGGTTCGGGCTGGAAGGTCTGAACGATCTCGCCGAGCTGATTTTCCGTGGCTTCCTGGGCCGAGTATTTCCAGCGGCAGGCATTGGTGCAGCTACCTTGGTTAGCATCGCGCTTGTTCATGTAGCCCGACAGCAAGCAGCGGCCGGAGTAGGCCATGCACAGCGCGCCGTGGACAAACACTTCCAGTTCCATGGCTGGCACTTGCTGACGAATTTCAGCGATTTCTTCCAGGGACAGTTCCCGGGAAAGAATGATCCGGCTCACGCCCTGTTGCTGCCAGAACTCGACACTGGCCCAGTTCACCGTGTTGGCCTGCACTGACAGGTGGATCGGCATCTGCGGGAAGTGTCGGCGTACCAGCATGATCAGGCCAGGGTCGGACATGATCAGCGCGTCCGGGGCCATGGCAATCACCGGCTCCAGGTCTTTCAGGAAGGTCTTGAGCTTGGCGTTGTGCGGCGCGATGTTCACCACCACGTAGAAGCGCTTACCCTGGGCCTGGGCTTCTTGAATGCCGAGGGCCAGGTTGGCGTGATCGAATTCGTTGTTGCGCACTCGTAAGCTGTAGCGCGGCTGGCCGGCGTACACCGCATCTGCGCCGTAGGCGAAGGCATAACGCATGTTTTTCAGGGTACCAGCGGGGGCGAGCAGTTCCGGGGTTGAGAGGGTCATGGCAGCGTCGGTCGCAAAAACCGCTGAGGGTAATCGGCTTGCCCGTGGGGTTTATTGATCTGGATCTATGCTTGGTGAACAAACGCATGGCACTACAAATTGCTGTTGGTATAGAGCCGGGTGCAAAGAGCCTGCTCTGAGTGTCAGGCGTTGAAACCCATCTCGGCAGAGATCAGGCGGGCGCTGTCCAGCAGCATGTTCTTGAAGCGTTCGCGATTTTCAGGATTGTCCATGATCGCGTCTGGCCCGGACAGGTTGATGGCCGCGACCACGGCGCCCCGATGATCACGAATGCCGGTGGCGATAGCGGTGGAGTAGTCAGAGCGGTGCAGTACCCAGCCCAGTTGCCGGTCCTGCTCGGCGATTTGTTGCAGCTCGGGCAAGGTTTTGGGCGCGGGTGCCGGGTAATCGTCCAAGCGTACGTGCTGATACAGGCTGATCAGGGTGGCTTCGCTCACGTCGCTGAGCAGCACCCGGCCCAGCGCCGTGCAGTGACAGGCGATCCGGGTGCCAATGGGCACGTTGACCGACAATCGTTGAGAGGCGAAGGCGCGGTAGATATAGACGCTGTCGGTCTGCTCGCGCACAGCCAGGTGGCACGACAGCGAGCTGCGATCACGCAGGATGTTGAGGTAGGGGATCGCGACGTCCACCAAGTCGCGGCTGGCCAGGTAGGTGAAGCCATCGGCGATGACCTGCGGGCCGAGTTCATAGGTGTTCTTCGCGACTTTCTTCAGGTAGCCCATGCCATTGAGCGTCTGCACGATGCGGTAGATCGACGACACGCTGACCCCCAGGCGTTCGGCGATGTCGTTCATGCTCAGCACCCGTTCGGCGCTGCTGAACAGCTGCAAAATCCACAGCCCGCGTTGCAGGGCCGGAACACGGTAATCGCTGTCTTGCGAGGGTTCTTCAATGCTGTTCACAGCGTCTCCTGGGTGTCAGCGGCGATCATAAATCCATTGCAGGAGCTGCCGAAGGCTGCTCCTGCAGAGGATTGCGATCTCCTGTGGGCGAATTATTTCGCGTTCATGGGCTATGCCAACAACGCATCGACCCCAACAGGCTTGCCACCAAACTCCTGCATGGCATCCAGTAACGCGTCCCACAAATATTGGGCCGAAGCCCGATCACACAGGATGTGGAACAGTGGCAAGTCCGGTTGCGAGCCGTTGATGATGATTGCGCTCATCCGTGCCACTGAGGTTTGCGCCACGGCACCCGGGGCGAATGCCTGTTGGCGCAGATCGACGCCGCAGACCTTGGCCATCACTGAGCTGATGTGTTCGCCGGTCAGCACCAGCCATGCGTGACTGTCCTGACGTGGCAGCAAATAGCAGCCCTTTTCGGATAACTGCCACTGGTCTTCGAGCTTCTGCAAGCGTGCACCGGCATCCTGAAAACTGCCCAGCAGGAAATACTCGGTCTGCGAAAGGCGGGCGACATGGCTGCCATCGCCTTGCGTTACACAGCGATTGGGTGCGGTCGGCAGATCGAATTGCTCCGCGTGCAGATGCGCAGCGGCATCGACCCCACGAAAGCCGACCCGCGCCAGATTACTCAGGTCAAGCAGGGCGCAGCGGGCCAGTTGTGCTGTTTCGTCCTGCTCGGCATAGCGGCTGACGATCAGGCTGTCACCCAGGCGTGCCAGTCGGGCGGTGGCCTGCAGCGTATACAGAGGGCTGCGCTGGCGAAAATCTTTGGCGTTAAGAGTGACCATGCTTACAACTCCTGGCGTTTGCTGTCGACATCGAAGAACGGCAGTTTGACCACCGTGGCCTGTATCACTTCACCGCCTTCCACCCGAATCGGAATCTGCTGGCCGGGGACGCTTTGATCGACGGCGGCATACGCCAGACCGATGATCATGCCCAGCGTCGGCGAGTACTCGCAGGAGGTGACGTTGCCGCTGATGTCCGGTCCTTTGAGCACCAGATGACCTTCCAGTGGCTGACTGCTGCCTTTGGGCAGGCTGAAACCGACCAGTTTGCGCTTGAGCGGCTGGGCTTCGAGGATGTCCACGGAGCGGCGTCCGACAAAAAACGGTTTCTTGCGGGAGATGGCCCAGCCCATGTCGATCTCTGCCGGATGGGTCATGCCATCGGTGTCCTGGCTTATGATCACGTGGCCCTTTTCCAGGCGCAGCAAACGTTGGGCTTCGACGCCGAACGGGCGAATGCCGTGTGCCTGGCCCGCATCCATCAGCGTGTCCCACAGGTATTCGGCATAACGTGCCTGCACATGGATTTCATAACCCAGCTCGCCGACGAAACCGACGCGCATGACCCGCGCCGCGATCCCTGCAACGGTGCCCTGACGCACGCCCAAATAGGGGAAGGCGTCAGGCGACAGGTCGATATCGGCGCAGAGCTTTCCCAACACTTCGCGCGAGTCGGGCCCGGCCAGGTTGACTGCTGCGATGGCGGCAGTGACGTTGGCGATATCGACGTTCAGACGCCATTGCACATTCCACTTGAGCATCGCCTGATAGATCCGGTCGACGCCGCTGGTGGTGGCCGTGACATAAAAATGCTGATCGGCCAGTCGCGCACAGACACCGTCGTCGATCACTACCCCGTGTTCGTTGGTCATCAGCGCATACCGAGTGCGGCCGATGGGTTGTTTGGCAAAGGCGAAGGTGTACATCCGCTCCAGCAGCTCGGCGGCGTCCGGGCCACGAATATCCAAGCCGCCAAGGGTCGAGACGTCGATCAGCCCGACGCCCAGGCGTACGTGAAGAGCTTCTTCCTGCATGCAGCGTTCACGTGTCGCTGGCTGACCTTTTTCATCCTTGAAAGCGTAATAGGCCGGACGTTGCCAGTTGCCTGCCGGCATCATTTTCGCGCCCGCTTGCAGGTGGCGGTTATGAATCGCGGTACGACGAATCGGGTCAAAGCTGCGTCCGGCGATATGCGCCAGTTTTTCCGCTTCGAAGGGCGGACGCGCCGTGGTAACCCCGGTTTCGCTGACGGTGCGCTGGGTACTGGCGGCAACCAGTCGCGCCGTTGGCAAGGCGGAATGACGGCCTTGGGACGGCCCCATGCCCACCGTGGAAAAGCGTTTGACCAACTGCACGTCGCGGTACCCGTGGCGTGTAGCGTTGATGATGTCGCGGATTTGCAGGTCTTCATCGAAATCGACGAATTCCTTGCCACTTGGGTGGGGGAAAATCGGCCAGTCGAAGTTGACCCGCTGTTCCGGGCTTAAGGTCTGCTCCTGATAGTCCGCTGACAGTCCCAGTGCCGCCGCCGCTTGTGCACCGACTTTGGCGCCATCCTTGAGTACGTTTTCCAGCAGATGACGACCGTTCACGGAGCCGGCGATGGCCAGGTTTTTCGGCAGGCCAGTGATGGCGAACTCGGCCGAAGGGTCGGCGTAGGCCAACTTACCGCCTGCCTGACACGCCAGTTGATAGACCGGCATGTAACCGGCAGTCATGCACAGCAGGTCGCAATCGAGTTGCAGGCTGCCTTGGTCGACTTCGCCACGGCGTGTGATCCGCCGGACATCGACGCCGCTGATATGGCGCATGCCCTTACTGTGCAAGGCTTCATAAACCGTGTGTTGCAGGTGCACGGTGATGCCCAGGCGTTTGAGCTCTGCAGCCAGGCGCGCATCGTCTGCGCTGTTGCGCATGTCGACCACGGCGGCGACGTCGACACCCTGTTCTATCAGGTCCAGGGCGGTGCGATAGCCGTCGTCATTGCCGGTAAGGACCACCGCACGCTTGCCGGGTTTGACCGCGTAAAGCTTCATCAGGCGCTGGGCTGCGCTGCACAGCATCACGCCGGGCAGGTCGTTGTTGCGGAAAATCACCGGCTGGTCGAAAGCGCCGGAGGCGATGATGCATTGGCTGGCGCGCACTTTGTACATGCGCTTGTCTTTGATCACCGGCAGGTAATTGTCGGTGAACCAGCCATTACACGTGGCTTCGGTGAGAACCTGGATGTTGGCATGCTGGCTGACTGCATCTACCAGTGCCTGGCGCACTTTATCGGCTTGCGTGCCCTGTACGTCGAAGCGTGCATAGGTGAGCGCACCACCCAGCAGACGCTGTTGTTCGATCAGCAATACCTTGGCCCCGGCATTGGCGGCGGTCAGTGCCGCCTGCAAACCGGCGGGACCGGCACCCACCACGGCCAGGTCGACGAACAGGTAAGCCTTGTCGTAATACTCGGGTTTGAAGTCCAGGTTGAGGATGCCCAGCCCGGCTTTCTTGCGGATCAGCGGCTCCCATATTTTCCACATGCCCTTGGGCTTGTAGAACGAACGGTAATAAAACCCCACGGGCATGAACCGTGAGAACTTGCCCAGCAGCGCATCGCGGTCGTTGTCCAATGTGCCGCTGTAGTTCTGCCCGCTGACTTCGGCACCGGCTTGCAGCCAATGGGTATCGGCCAGCACGTTGGGTTCATCTGGCAGTTGCACCAGGGTATTCGCATCTTGCCCGGCCATGGTCAACGGCCCGCGAGGGCGGTGATATTTGAATGAGCGCGAGAGCAAATAACGGCCATTGCCGAGCAGGGCGCTGGCGATGCTGTCGCCGGCAAAACCGGTATAGGCCTTGCCATCGAAGTTGAACGCCAGTGGACGCTGACGATCAATCAGCAAGCCCATGGGCAACGGCAAGCGGCTTTCAAAAGTGGAATCAGGCTGGCTCATTGCTGTGCTCCGCAGGGCTGAACTCGACGCGCTGGTTATAGACTTCCCGGGCATCGAAGGTACGCAGGATTTCATCGGTGACGGTGTGTCGTTCGGCCAGGAACCAGTAGCTGGACGCGTTGTGCATCCACCACTCACGGACCACGCCTGCGGCGTTCTCGCTGTTGAACACGTAATGTGCCCATTGCGCATCGCTGCAGGTGGTCGGGTCAGGCATGTCCTTGAACTCGCCGCCGTAGGTGAATTCGGTGATGTTTCGCGGCCCGTTCAGCGGGCAATTCATGACTTTCATACGGTTTGCCCCTTAGTGGCTGGCCGCCGTAGCGCCCATCTCGTTGACTTGCTGGAAGGTCGAAAACCGCTCCAGACCGAAGGGTTTGATCAGGTCCGGCACCTTGCCGCCGGAGGCGACCAGTTCGGCCATGGTCCTGCCGCAGATCGGCGTGGCCTTGAATCCCCACGTGCCCCAGCCCGCGTCGAGGTAATAGTTTTCGACCGGCGACAGGCCCATGATCGGGCTATAGTCGGGGGTCATATCGGTGATGCCGGCCCACTGGCGCATCAGTTTGGCGTTGGCCAGGAAGGGGAACATTTCGATAGCAGCGGAAATCAGGCTTTCCTTCAGGTCCAGGGTCGAGCGGGTGTTGTACAGCGGGTAGGGGTCGGAACCGCCGCCGAACACCACTTCGCCACGGCCGGTCTGCTGCACATAGCAGTGCAGGGCCGACGAACTCACCAATGGGTCGAGAAATGGCTTGAACGGTTGGGTGACCATCGCTTGCAGGGGATAGCAGACGATGGGCATTTCGATCTTGGCTTTTTTGGCCATCAATGAACTGTGCCCGGCCACGGCCTGTACCGCGCAACCGCACTGGATCGTGCCGCGGTTGGTTTTTACGGCGGTGATCCTGCCGTTTTCGATGATCAGGTCCTGAACTTCGGTCAGCTGATGGATTTCGACTCCGCGTTTCGCTGCGCCCTTGGCATAACCCCAGGCCACGGCGTCATGACGCGCAGTGCCGCCGTCGATATGCCACAGCCCGGCCAGTACCGGCAGGTGCCCGGGGTCTAAATTGAGGCTCGGCACCAGTTCGCGAATCTGCTGGCGGTCGACCATTTCCGTACGGCCGCCGAAGTGCTTGTTCACTTCCGCGCGTTGGCGGAAGGCGCGTACGGTGGCGTCGGTGTGGGCCAGGGTCAGTTGGCCTCGCTCGGAATACATGATGTTGAAGTCGAACTCGTTGGACAGGTCCTTGAACAGCTTCACCGACTCGCTGTAGAACTTCACACCCTCGCTGGTCAGGTAGTTGGAACGGATCACCGCTGTGTTACGTGCGGTATTGCCGCCGCCCAGATAGGACTTTTCCAGCACAGCGACGTTAGTGATGCCGTGGTACTTGGCCAGGTAATAGGCAATTGCCACGCCGTGACCACCGCCGCCGATGATGACTACATCGTAGGAGGACTTGAGTTCCTTGGGCGGCGGCAGGTCCATTTCTGCCGTGTATTCGGCAGAAAGGCCATATTTCAAGAGATTGAATGGCATCACGCCTCCTGAGGCGAAGTGTGAGTGGTCGCGAGTTCAGCGGCGCGCAGCAACTGTCTGCGCGTGGCGGTCACGGTGTTTTTCAGCAGAAAGGCGATGGTCATCGGGCCGACACCACCGGGAACCGGGGTAATGGCGCTGGCAACGGTGCGGGCGCTGGCGTAATCGACGTCACCCACCAGTCGGCTGCCCTGTTCGGTGTCGATTCGATTGATCCCGACATCGATCACCACCGCGCCGGGCTTGAGCCAGCTGGCGTCGATCATCTGCGGGCGGCCGACGGCAGCCACTACGATGTCTGCCAGGCGGCACAGCGCGGCGGCGTCGATGCTGCGTGAGTGCACCACAGTGACCGAGCAATTGGCTTGCAGCAGCAGGGTGGCCATGGGTTTGCCGACGATGTTCGAGCGGCCGATGACCACTGCATGCTTACCACTCAGGTCGCCGCACGTGTCGTGCAACAGGCGCATGCAGCCGCTAGGGGTGCAGGGCGTCAACACGTCCTGGCCCAGGACCAGCCCGCCGACGTTTTGCCGATGGAAGCCGTCGATATCTTTGGCCGGGTCGATGGCTTGAATGACCGCACCTTCGTCAATGTGGGCAGGTACCGGCAGTTGCACCAGAATGCCATTGACCTCAGGGTTGGCATTCAATTCGGCGATGACTGCCAGCAATTGCGCCTGGCTGGTGGTCGCGGGCAGACGCTGCTCCAACGAGCGAATGCCGGCTTCTTTGGCGCGCAGGATCTTGTTGCGCACGTAGACCTGACTGGCTGGGTCTTCGCCCACCAACAACACGGCCAGTGTGGGCGTGACCTGTTGCAGTGCAAGTTCGCGGACGTCGGCAGCGACTTCGCTGAGTACTTGTGCGGCGATGGCTTTCCCGTCGATATCGCGGGCGAGTTGAGTCGGGCTGTTCATCGGAAGATCACCGTTTTTTCGCGATTGATAAACACTCGGTGTTGCAGGTGATATTTGACGGCCTTGGACAGCGCGACCGTTTCCGTATCGCGTCCGATACTCACCAGATCGTCGGCTTTGTGCGCATGATCGACGCGTTGCACTTCCTGCTCGATGATCGGGCCTTCGTCCAGGTCCGAGGTGACGTAGTGGGCCGTGGCACCGATCAGCTTGACCCCGCGCTGGTGGGCTTGATGGTACGGCTTGGCACCCTTGAAACCCGGAAGGAACGAGTGATGGATGTTGATCGCCCGGCCCGACAATTGCTTGCACAGGTCATCGGAGAGGATTTGCATGTAGCGCGCCAGCACCACCAGATCGGTCTGCGTCTCTTCAACGATTTTCAGCAACTCGGCTTCCTGCTGGGACTTGGTGTCCTTGGTCACTGGCAAGTAGATGAAGCGGATGCCCTCGCGCTCGGCCATTGGCCGTAGGTCCAGGTGGTTGGAGACGATGGCGGTGATCTGCATGTCCATCTCGCCTTTGTGGTGGCGGTACAGCAGATCGGTGAGGCAGTGGTCGAATTTGCTGACCATGATCAGCACGCGCATCGGGTTGGCGACTGAGTGCAGTTGCCAGTCCATATTCAGCGCCGTGGCCACTTCATTGAAGTCCAGACGCAGCGCATCGATGTCGCCCTTGACGCCGCTGTTGAAGCGAAACACGGCGCGCATGAAGAACTGGCTGGTTTCTTCGTCGTCGAACTGGGCCAGCTCGCTGATGTAGCAGCGGTTGTCGGCCAGAAAAGACGTCACGGCGGCGACGATACCCGACGTCGCGGGACAGCTGATCTTGAAAATGAAGTGGTCCGGATCGGTGCTCATTACGGGTCCTCGCAGGGAGACATGCACGCTGAATGTTCATGGGTGGGGATTAAATTCAGGGATGAAGAAAAATTCCTCACGCGAATAAAATATTCCTGTGGAGCTTTTTATAGGTGAAATAAAAATCCGCGTCCAGCACTGTTTGGTTTTTTTTGCGGGGGAGGGTGGCGAGTCGCGGGGACGCGCAGGCGTGTTTGCGAATGCAGCGTGTCAGGTACACCGCATCAGGGGATATGCAGGGGCGACGTCTGGTTGCTCACCTGCGAGGAGGTAAGGCAACGATCTACGCTTTCATGCGTGCCGAGCCGATTGCCGCGAGGGCAAGCATCAACTCAGTCCCTTTGAGGGTGTGCTTGTAGTGCGTCCGTAGATCGGACTCCCAAGCGATCACTTCAGCCAGGGTCGCGGCCGCTTGATCGGCGGTAAGCGCAAAGTGTGCGCAATGGCTCAACAGGTTGGCGCGTCTGATCACCCGGCCCTCACGGCCCACGGCCATTGCGAGGTTGGGCGGAGAATACCCTTCGAGGCACGGCACCACGTCGTACATGGGCGCCAGCCGCCAGCCGCTCTTTAGCCAGAGGATAGCGTGATTCTTCGGGTGATCGTCGTCGTTGCCCACCAAGGCGTTGAAGCACATTCGCTTAAACAACTCCTGGAGGTCTTGCGCCGGCACACCACGGCGACTCATCTCGTTAGCGACGGAGGCATAGACCCAAGCGCTGCGGTCGGTGGTGTGCCATTCGGCGTCGAGCAAGGTGAGTGCGCTGAGCATCGGTATCCGAACGCTCATGTCAGCAGGCGGCATGCGGTCGAAACGCTCCACCAGCAAGGTCGAAGGCTTTTCGGCATACAGCGCGGTACGGGCGACATTCAAACCTTTCCCGGCCGCGAATGTCATGCAGGCATGTTCCAGTGCCGGAATATCGCACTGATCATAGCGGTCACGGGGTTTGACCAGAATCAGCACGCCGTGGTCCTGCAGGGTACGCTTGGGGCGGGCGCCTCCCAGAGAAGACCGTTGCCTGCGTAGCTTGAGGGTCTGAATCGCCTCTTCATCCAGTTGGTTATCGAATATGGCTTCGGTGGCCTGGATGAAGGGTGTGAGGCCCTTGAGCGACGGTAACGGATCCTGTCCGATACCGGTTGGCGGATGGCGCGTCTGGCCTGCCAGAAGGTTGCCCGCGCGATCATTGTTCGGGGATTTCAGCAGGTAATCGATAGGCCCCAGTGCGTGTCGATGGATGTCTTTCAAGACCCGCTCACCCCAGCCATCGGGCATCGCGTCGTTGATGAAGCCGGGTATTCCCTTGTTTTTGGTTATCGGGCCGAACGTTTCGCTGCGCAGCGGATAGCGAACCGGGTCGGGCACCCAGCCACGGGTAGTAACGTACTCTGGATCGTAAGTGAACTCGCCGACCCCGTTGACGATGACCAGTCGACCCAGAGAAACCACCTCGGCGGTTTCAGGATGCTCCATGTAGACGTAGGCCCTGGACATCAGAAGTCCTCACTTTGTGGTTTGGCCAGGCGAACTCGATGCGATGCATGGGGATCATTGGCTTGCATCTGTGAGGAGGACTCGATGCCGTCGAGGCTGCGAAATACTTCCTGGGTGAGTCCCAGGTGCCAAAGCACCATCATGAACGAGCGTAATTCCACAAGGGGGTCGCCGCCCTCGATTTTACGTACCGTCTGCTCGGAAATTGAAAGGGACAGGGCCAGGTCTTTTTGTCGAAGCCTGGACTGCAGACGCCTGCTTTTTACCAGAAGCCCTATTCTATATAGGTTGTCGGCGCATTCCAGTGGAAAAAAGCTTTTCATAAGCCGCCTTTTAGCAGTGCTAAAAATAGATAAGCAGCACTATAGCACGCCTAAAGCATTGCGAAAGAGGGCGGGGAAGCTTGCTGGATGTCCGAAAGCTAAGCGGTCAGTCGTCGCCGTAGTTCATGATCGACAGCAGATGAATCGGAACCTTTACCAGCTGCTCCGGGCCATGCGGAACTTCACCATCGAAGGTCAGGCTGTCGCCGGGTTTCATGTGGTAGAGCTGATCGCCATGACGGTAGACGATCTCACCTTTCAACAGGTGCAGAAACTCGGTGCCGGGATGGGAGAAGGTCGGAAACTCTTCGCTGGCATCGTCCATGGTGACCATGTAGGCCTCGAACGTCTTCTTCGGGCCACGGGTGTGATTGAGCAGGTGATAGGTGTGGCCTTTCTCGGTACCACGGCGCACCACCTGCATCCCTTCGCCTTTGCGCACAAGCAGGGCGCCACTGCCTTGTTGGTCGTACTGGCTGAACAGCTTCGACATCGGCATGCCGAGGGCATCGCACAGGCGGCTCAAGGTATCGAGGCTGGTGGAAACCTGGGCATTTTCGATCTTGCTCAGCATGCCTTGGCTGATGCCTGCCAATTGTGCGACATCAGCAATCTTCAGTTCCTGCAATTGACGCTGTCGCTTGATTTGCATGCCCAGGTACTGCTCGAGCCTCAAGCGTGGCTCGGCCTCGGTGGAAATCACTTTGCTCATGCTTCATTTCCGGTCATGAATATAAATTTCGCACTATGAATGTGCGATGCACCCTTGTTGCTGTCCGCCCGATTTACAGCGCGAGCGGCTGCAGCATGTCTGAAGTTTTCTTCACGCGACACTCATTTCCCTGGCGAAGCCTTGAAAAGCCTGCATTGCAAGATTAAGGACGCCCAGAATTTCCTCGTGGCTAATCATTTTGGCAAGGCAATTGCATTCTCATTAGGAAAGTAACTTTCTTGTTGAGAATACTCGGGTCGGCTTCAGGTCATGTCCAGACGAATTCTAGCACTGGGCAATCATTAACGACTGACGCCGACCCTAGATGCAGATCCCGCTGTTTTGCCTTGCTCGAGGAGTCCAAGTGATGTTGCCACCAGAAACACAACGAATTATCGATGAGCACAAAATCAAATATGTGCTGGCTCAGTTCGTGGATATCCACGGTTCGGCCAAAACCAAATCGGTACCGGTCTCCGGGCTGCAAACCGTCATCGACAGTGGCGCTGGCTTCGCAGGCTTTGCCATTTGTGGTATGGGCATGGAACCCCATGGCCCGGACTTCATGGCCAAGGGCGACCTGAGCACCTTGACTGCCGTGCCATGGCAGCCTGGTTACGGACGCATCGTCTGCGTCGGCCACGTCAATAACGAGCCGCACCCTTACGATTCGCGTTACGTGTTAATGCGTCAGGTAGAACGCCTTAATGCACGCGGCTGGACCCTCAATACTGGCCTGGAACCTGAGTTCAGCCTGTTCCGTCGCGATGCCGAGGGCAAGCTATGCAGCGTGGATGCCAGCGATAACCTGGACAAACCCTGCTACGACTATAAGGGCTTGTCGCGTTCGCGGCAGTTTCTGGAAAACCTCACCGAGGCGCTGCAAAAAGTCGATTTCGACATCTATCAAATCGATCACGAAGACGCCAATGGTCAGTTTGAAATCAACTACACCTACAGCGACGCGCTGACCTCCGCGGATCGTTTCACCTTCTTCCGTATGGCCGCCGGCGAAGTGGCCAACGATTTGGGAATGATCTGCTCGTTCATGCCCAAGCCTGATCCGAAACGTGCGGGCAACGGCATGCACTTCCACTTGTCCATCGCCGACGCGGTGAACAAGAACTTGTTCCATGACGCCAGCGACTCGCGCGGCATGGGCCTGTCGAAAATGGCCTACCACTTTGCGGCGGGTCTTCTGGCTCACGGCCCTGCGTTGTGTGCCTTCGCCGCACCCACCGTCAATTCATACAAACGCCTTGTGGTCGGCCGCTCGCTGTCAGGCTCGACCTGGGCTCCAGCGTTCGTTGCCTACGGCTCGAACAACCGCTCGGCCATGGTTCGGGTGCCTTACGGTCGCCTTGAATTCCGCCTGCCGGACGCGGGCTGCAACCCCTATCTGGTCAGCGCAGCGATCATCGCCGCCGGCCTGGACGGCATTGACCGCAAGCTGGACGCAGGTGAGCCGTGCAACGAAAACCTGTACTCGCTGAGCCTGGAAGAAATTGCCGGTCGGGGCATCGCCACTTTGCCGCAAAGCCTCAAGGAAGCCTGTGACGCGCTGGAGGCTGATCCCCTGTTCCGCGAAACGATGGGCTCGGAAATCATCAACGAGTTCATCGAGCTCAAGCGCATGGAATGGGTCGAGTACAGCCGTCACGTCTCCGATTGGGAGATCAAGCGCTACACCGAATTTTTCTAAGCGGTTTTCTGTAAAGACACGTTTTCAACCACTCGATTTGAATCAATCCGGGTCTTTTGAATCAGGAACCGGCTGCCAAGCAGGAGAAAGTGTATGTGCGGAATCGTAGGTCTGTACTTGAAGAACCCGGTGCTGGAGTCCCAGCTCGGCAAGCTCTTCGAACCCATGCTGCTGTCGATGACCGACCGTGGCCCGGACAGCGCCGGCTTTGCCATCTATGGCGATGAAGTCGCGGATGGCTGGATCAAGCTGACATTGCAGGCGACCACAGAGGACCAGGACTGGAAGACCCTGATGGGCGAACTGGAAGGGCGCCTGGGTTGCTCCCTGGAGTGGTTCCAGAACGCGACCGCCGTGGTATTGAAAATCAAGACAGAAGAGGCGTTGGTCCGCAACGCGTTGGCCGAGCTGGCGCCGACCGTGCGCATCATGAGCGCCGGGCAGAGCATCGAGATCCTCAAGGGCATGGGCTTGCCGAAAGAGATCTCCGAGCGCTTCAACCTTAAAGGCATGAAAGGCAGCCACATCATTGGTCACACCCGCATGGCCACCGAAAGTGCTGTGACCATGGAAGGCAGTCACCCGTTTTCGACCGGCGCCGACCTATGCCTGGTGCACAACGGCTCGTTGTCCAACCACTTCCGTCTGCGCCAAGAGCTCAAGCGCGAAGGGATCGTGTTCCAGACCGAAAACGACACTGAAGTGGCGGCGGGTTACTTGGCCTGGCGCCTGCAACAGGGCGACTCGCTCAAGCAAGCCTTGGACAACTCCCTGGAAAACCTCGACGGCTTTTTCACCTTTGCCATTGGCACCCGCAACGGTTTCGCGGTGATTCGTGATCCGATCGCGTGCAAGCCCGCGATTTTGGCCGAGACCGATGACTACGTCGCCATGGCCTCGGAATACCAGGCGCTGTCCAGCCTGCCTGGCATCGAGAACGCCAAGGTCTGGGAACCAGCACCTTCAACCATGTACATCTGGGAACGCCAAAGCGCCTGAGGAGCACCGTATGAAAGCTATCGATCTATCTGTCAGTGAAGTACGCGAGCTCAATCAGGGGCTGCACGATCAGGCCAAACAATTGACTGATGCGGAGTGGGTCGTGACCCATTCCAATGGCAAACACAACCTCGCGGTGGGCGTCGATCAAGAGCTGTCCATCGATATTCAGGGTCACGCCGGTTACTACTGCGCAGGCATGAACAAGAAGGCCCACATCACCGTGCACGGCAACGTCGGCACCGGCGTGGCGGAAAACATGATGTCCGGTTCGGTGCGGGTCAAGGGCAGTGCCTCCCAGGCTGCTGGCGCCACCGCTCATGGCGGCTTGCTGGTGATCGAAGGCGACGCGGGTGCCCGTTGTGGCATCTCCATGAAAGGCATCGACATCGTGGTCGGCGGCAGCATTGGCCACATGAGCTGCTTCATGGGCCAGGCCGGACGCTTGGTGGTGTGCGGCGATGCAGGCGATGCCTTGGGTGATTCGCTGTACGAAACCCACATCTACGTGAAGGGGAAAGTGGAATCCCTGGGCTCGGACTGCATCGAGAAAGAGATGCGCGCTGAGCACCTGGAAGAACTGCAGGAACTGCTCAATCGTGCCGGTTTCGACCACAAGGCAGCCGATTTCAAGCGCTACGGCTCAGCCCGTCAGCTTTACAACTTCAAAGTCGATAACGCATCCGCGTATTAATTCGCGTATCAAGGAGTACACCATGAGCGACAAACCCACTCCGGTCCTGCGCGAATCCGCGACCTTCGACCGTCTGACCATTCAGGAAATCCAGCGTGCCGCCGAAACCGGCATCTACGACATTCGCGGGGGCGGCACCAAGCGCAAGCTGCCGCATTTCGATGACTTACTGCTGCTGGGAGCCAGTGTTTCCCGTTACCCGCTGGAAGGCTATCGCGAAAAGTGCGGCACTGACGTAATCCTCGGCAATCGCTTCGCCAAGAAACCCCTGCACTTGAAAATCCCGATAACCATCGCGGGCATGAGCTTCGGTGCACTGTCGGCCAACGCCAAAGAAGCATTGGGCCGGGGCGCGACCATCGCCGGGACCAGCACCACCACGGGTGATGGCGGTATGACCCCGGAAGAGCGCGGTCAGTCCGAGCATCTGGTCTATCAGTACCTGCCATCGCGTTACGGCATGAACCCCGATGACCTGCGCAAGGCGGATGCCATCGAAATCGTCCTGGGGCAGGGCGCCAAGCCAGGTGGTGGCGGTATGTTGCTGGGGATGAAAGTCACCGAACGTGTCGCCGGCATGCGCACATTGCCCATCGGTGTCGACCAGCGCAGCGCCTGCCGTCACCCGGACTGGACTGGCCCGGACGACCTGGCGATCAAAATTGCAGAGATCCGTGAAATCACCGATTGGGAGAAACCGATCTACGTCAAAATCGGCGCCAGCCGTCCGTACTACGACGTCAAACTCGCGGTTAAAGCCGGTGCCGACGTGATCGTGCTCGACGGCATGCAAGGCGGTACCGCAGCGACTCAGGAAGTGTTCATTGAGCACGTTGGCATCCCGATTCTGCCGGCTATCCCGCAAGCGGTTCAGGCGTTGCAGGAAATGGGCATGCACCGCAAGGTGCAACTGATCGTCTCTGGCGGTATCCGTAACGGTGCCGACGTGGCAAAAGCCATGGCCCTCGGCGCTGATGCGGTGGCCATCGGTACGGCGGCGTTGATCGCACTGGGTGACAACCATCCGCGTCTGGACGAGGAATTGCGCAAGCTCGGCTCGGCGGCGGGGTTCTATGACGACTGGCAGAACGGTCGTGACCCGGCGGGCATCACCACTCAGGACCCGGAGCTGTCGAAGCGTCTGGATCCTGTGGAAGGGGGGCGTCACTTGGCTAACTACCTGCGAGTATTGGTCCTCGAAGCACAGACCATGGCCCGTGCCTGCGGCAAGTCACACCTGCACAACCTCGACCCCGAGGACCTGGTGGCCTTGACCGTCGAAGCCGCCGCCATGGCCCGCGTGCCATTGGCCGGGACCTCGTGGATACCGGGTCAAAAATACTGACTTTTCGACGCCGCCGTGATGGGCGGCGTTTTCTCTAGCTGCCAACGGGCACAGATCCGTATGCACCGCGAGCCTGCAGGGCCTCGCGATCCCTCTTTCTGCCAGTCCCTTGTGTCGACTTCCCTGTTTATGGAGCTTGCTGACTATGATTTCTGACTCGTTTATACGACCTCTTTCAAGGACGACCCTGGCGCTGCTCGCATTGAGCTTGTCGCCATTGGCCTCGGCAGCCGACGTTACTCTGGACACCGGCACCACCGCCTGGATGATGACCGCGACGATGTTCGTGTTGTTGATGTGTATTCCGGGCCTGGCGTTGTTTTATGGCGGCATGGTCCGGGCCAAGAACTTTCTTTCGGTGTTCACCCAGTTGTTCGCGGTCGCTGGCGTGATCGGCGTGCTGTGGGTGGTCTACGGCTACAGCATCGTCGTTGATGCGACGGGGATGGTCGCTGGTGAAGTCAATCTGCACAGCTTCATCGGCGGCTTGAGCAAGGTATTCATGCTCGACATGACCCATGACAGTCTGGTGGGCAACATTCCCGAAGGCGTCTACAGCGTGTTTCAGATGTCCTTTGCGATCATCACGCCGGCGCTGATTGCCGGTGGTTTCGCCGAACGCATGAAGTTCAGCGCGGCCGTGGCGTTTATGGCGCTGTGGTTCACCTTCGTCTATGCGCCTATCGCACACATGATCTGGGGCGGACCTGGGGGGTTGATGGTCAACTGGGGCGTTCTGGATTTCGCCGGCGGCACTGCGGTGCATATCAATGCGGGCGTTGCGGCGCTGGCGGCGTGCCTGGTACTGGGCAAGCGCAAAGGTTACCCGAACCTTGCCATGCCCCCGCATAACCTGGGCTTCACCCTGATGGGGGCCGGTTTGCTGTGGGTTGGCTGGTTCGGCTTCAACATTGGTTCGGGCGCTGCGGTGAATACTGGCGCGGGTATCATCATGCTCACGACCCAAGTCGCAGCCTGCGCAGGTGTTGTCGGCTGGATGCTCACCGAAACCCTGATTCATGGCCGTCCCAGTGCCTTGGGCGCGGCATCCGGTGCTTTGGCCGGTCTTGTCGGCATCACCCCAGCCTGTGCCTATGTTGGTCCGGCGGGCGCCATTGCAATAGGCTTGATCACCGGCGCGGTGTGTTTCTTCGGCGTCAGCCAGCTCAAGCAGAAACTGGGTTATGACGACACGCTGGACGTGTTCAGTCTGCACGGCATCGGCGGAATCGTCGGCGCACTACTGACCGCAGTATTCGCGTCTCCTTCGTTGGGCGGTTATGTCGAGAACCTGGACATCGGTGCTCAGCTACTGACCCAATTGAAGGGCGTCAGCTTCACCTTCGTTTACTGCTTTGTCGTGAGCATGACCCTCCTCAAAGTGCTGGAGTGGACCATAGGCCTGCGTGCCAGCGAAGAGAATGAAACGATGGGGCTTGACCTCGCGGAGCATGATGAGCGGGCGTATAACGTTTAATTGATAGAGGTAGTCGAAACGCCTCACGGAGTGGGGCGTTTTGACAAGGTGCCAAAGGCTACGCGTGACGTGGTGATTCAACAGGCGGTGTGCCGTCGTGAAATAGAGTCTTCAGTTGTGCGCGTAACTCCGGTGAATCGGTATGCTTATGAACAGTGACCGCATGCTGTGCAGCCGCCTCAAGCAATTCTTTTTCAGAGTCTGCGGATAGCGCGATCGAGCAGTTGATTTCGCTCGGGAATTCGCGGCAATCGATGTATTTGCGGGCCATGATGTTCTCCTCATAAGAAGGCAGGCCAAGAAGCCTGCGTGAACGACCGCTCGACACATTGCGCGGAATACATTGAACACGACTGCGCGTGGCATCAAGCGTAATCATTTTTAAAGTATAGAGCGGGTGCCAAGTTTGGGTTTCTTGAAGAGACAGGAGGCGTTCACCCAACATTTGAGTTGGCTATTCGAGGACGGAAATAAGGTTTAAAAAAACGAAAGCCGCTACGTGTAAGCCTTGGGCGCGGCGCGGCGCGGCCGTGGGTGGACAGTCCACCCTCTGCGCAAGGTCTCAATGGGCATAAACAATCTTCCTGAGAATCGCTTGGCGCACTACGAAAAAGCCCGCACATGGCGGGCTTTGAAAATCAAGTAGGTGGCCGGCGCTGGTCTCCGGCTTACAAGGTTTATCAGGCCTCTCACAGAAAAGTTTTGTGCCTTTCTGCTTCACACGGCGTAAGGGCTGGATCTCAGCGCGGAGATCTTTCTAACCGTGTACCCTTCGGAACGCGCCCCACGTTTCCTTGCTATCCTCTTGCGCATCAGTCTGCGTCTTCACCTACAACTTCAGAATAGCAAAAAGTCCTAAGCGTTAGCCGGATTTTTTAGAACGATTTTGATCCGGGGGAAGGGGGGCAAGATGGAAAACTACTATCCCGCGAGACTGCGGCGATATCTCGGCCTATGACGGGGCCTATGACGGGGCCGTGGAAGACTATCCGAAGGGATGAAAATGACGTTGACTGATGAAAGGTTGGTCAGGATAGCAATGGCCAATCCAATAAACGCTCAAATTACCTCACGCTTGCCTTCACTCGGTTTGAGTCAGTCCATGCCGCGAGCCTGGACTGGCTCTCGGGAGCTGCGATTTCAGCGCTGTGCCTTCAGATGTATGTTGGGAGAGTGGTCGTTTGGAAAACGTCTGAGTTGTTTCTGCTAGTCTGCCAAGCCCGGAAATTAGCAAAGCCAGGCTCAACCCTATGATCAATATCCGTGTCATGACTATGGACGATTACGATGCCGTCATCGACCTCATGAAGCGTACTCCAGGCATCTCCTTTCGTGCAGCGGACTCTCGTGAATCGACCTCGAGTTATTTAGAACGAAATCCCGGGATGAGCTTCGTTGCTGAAGCCGGAACCGCTCTTTGCGGTTGCATCATGTCTGGACACGACGGCCGCAGAGGATATTTGCAGCATTTGATTGTCCTTCCCCAGTATCGGCGTCAAGGCATAGCAAACGCGTTGGTGGAGCGCTGTCTTTCAACTCTTGAGAAACACGGAATACTTAAATGTCATCTCGACGTGTTCAAGACAAATACGACAGCTGCTGACTATTGGCACAGCCAAGGTTGGCAGCTTAGGTCTGATATCGATCGGTATTCGTTTACCCGATCAAATAATGAGAACGCATGATCGAGTAGACCGAACCAGAATCAGTCGTGTGATAAAGGATATTGAAAACATGCTCGCCGCAGCATAATCAGAACCGCTTCCCCTCAAGCCCCGTGACTCGGGGCTTTGTCGTAAGTATCCTCCTCAATCCAATTCGAAGATGTTAAGCATGAACCTACGCAAAATTGCAGTGGGGCTGTCGGCCCTTATTTTGTTCACGACGGGTGCGGCAGAAGCTCGCAGCCTGCTGGACTTCATCAACCCGCCCAGCCAGCATCAAGAGCAAGGGCATCGCTCTGGCTCAATCAGCCAGAGCGTGGCGATTGACCTCTATTCAAGCAAAGAGAAACAGGCATCGTTTGATGGGTGTTCCGACCTGTTCCCGGCAGCCAAGCCGATAAGCATGGCTACTGTGCCAGCAGCGATGAAGCCTTTGGCCCTGTGTTCCGACAACTTTGCGGTGCTGTACTCGCAAACCAGCAAGACGCCGATGGTTGTAGTTGAGCGCCTTAATTCAGCCCAGCTAAATGATGCCAAGGGAGAGGAACGAACCAATCAGTTCTATCCGGACCCACGTATTCCCAAGAGCGGGCGGGCAGAGTTGAGTGACTACCGTGGCCAACATCCGGCAGTGGATCGTGGTCATCAGTCTCCGGCAGCAGATGCACCGAATCCGAATGCAATGGCCCAGTCCTTTGCGCTTTCGAACATGGTGCCGCAAGACCCCACCAATAACCGGAAGATCTGGAGCAAGGTCGAGTCTGATGTCAGAAAGTTCGCGAAGCGAGCCGATGGCAATGTCTTCGTCTTTACCGGGCCGCTCTTTGACGCTGGCCATACCACTATTGGCGACAACAAGGTCTGGGTACCTACTCGCCTGTTCAAGCTGGTCTACGACGCTTCGTCCAAGCGGGCCTGGGCCTATGTGTTACCCAACGCGGAAACCCGCATCGAGAGACCCATGGACTATGAGACATTCGTGAAAACCACTGGACTCAACCTGTTGGAGAACCTACCGGTCTCTGGTTCGGTGGTTCGTTCTTGATCTTCGAGAGTCCACGGTAAGCGGGCAGGCTCACACCTTGGCTTGCGAAATACGCACAGACGATCACGGCTCGGGCAGTCCCTGCACAACCGGTTCGATCAACCGCATCAGCCCTTTGGCCAACGGGGTAACCAAACCGCTGACGTTAGTCGTCTTTGTATCATCACATGCACAGACGACGGGTCAGATCATTCAGAAGCCATCGGCCCGCTTTGCCTAAAGCGCGATCTTGCATGTGCGCTGCGTAGATCGTCAGTGTGTCTGGTGTGCGCTGAAGTTCGGCGGTTAACTCAAGCGGCACGAGGCGTCCTGAAGTCAGATGATCCGCGATGAGATGCTCCGGCATTCGGCACCAGCCGAACCCGGCGAGCAAAAAATCCAGCCGTCGTGCCAGATCTACAAACCGCCACTGGTGGCTGCCCGTCACCCCATAGCTAGGGCCGTCGGGAGCGACCGGATCGGAAAGTACCAGTTGCACAAAAGGCTTGAGGTCTGCACTTGTTGCCCGACGGCCTAACATAGCCAGGGGATGCCCGCTGGCGACTACTGGCCTCAAGTCGACACTCAGCAGCGGCAGTGCGATGACATCGTCGGGCACTGTCGGAATCAATGTGCAAAGCGCCAGTGCCGCATCGCCGTTGCGCAATCGGCGCTCTGCGCCGCCTAAGCCTTCTGTAGAAAAACTCACTGCCAGATGCGGAAAAGCCTCACGGAGAGCGCGGAGGCTTTCGATGAGCGGTGCGCTAGGGACTAAAGGGTCTATGGCGAGAGCTAACTCCGGCTCAACCCCTGCTGCCGTACTTGCGGCCATTGCTTCAAACTGGGCAGCGCTTGCCAGCACAGCGCGCGCTTGAACCACTAGCACTCGACCTACCTCAGTGATAGTTGGACGATGGCCGCTCCGATCAAACAGCCTCACACCTTGAACTGACTCAAGTGTGGCAATCGACTGGCTAATGGCAGATTGAGCACGCCGCAGGTGACGTCCCGTTGCCGAGAAACTGCCTGTATCAGCAATGGTTACAAGGATCCGCAACTGATCCAAGCTGAGATTTCCGATCATGACCCATCACTTAAACAGATGGATTCAATCATATTTACATCACTCCTGCGTAGAGATCGCATTGGGTAGAGTGTGTAGCACATCGCCTAAAGCGACAACGCAAAACATACCGCCGCGTCACCGCGCAGGAGTTACTTTCATGTCCAGGCTTCTCTCCATTGAAACCAGTCCACGTGGAGAGGCTTCAATCTCCCGGCAGCTCACGCGCCAATTTGTGGCCGCGTGGGAAACTGCACACCCAGGCGGCGTGGTCAAAATACGGGATCTAACGGACACTCAACTTACGTTTGTGACCGCTCCCTGGTTACAGGCTTACTTCACCCCGCAAACCCAACATTCGCCTGAAATGAAAGCTGTGTTGCAGCTATCCGATGAGCTTGTGGCCGAGTTGCTGGAAACCGATCACCTGGTTATTTCAACGCCGGTCTACAACTATAACGTCCCTGCGGCGCTGAAGGCGTGGGTGGATCACGTGGTACGTAAAGGCCTGACCTTGGGCTTTGATGGTAAAGGGCTGGTGACCGGTAAAAAGGCAACGGTGCTGCTCGCCTCGGGCGGTGTCTACACCCACGACTCTCCGATTAGAGACCGTGACATTGCGACCCAATATTTGAAACTGATCCTGAATGTCCTGGGTATCACTGACGTCACCTTTATTGCGGCCGGCGGCGCTAAAGCTGTAGATCTCGGAGAAATCAGCATGCACGATTTTCTAGATACATTTGATCATCAAATTCAAAAGTCGCTGGTTTAGACAGCATTTCTCCTAGCCCATACGATTCTGCTCTATCGACTTCGCGTGGTTAAACGGGCATCCACTTATGCGGCAGCAACTGATCGATTTCACTCGCCCGCTGCGTTGGCAGGCGCGTGAGGACGACCTTCAAATAAGCATACGGATCATGCCCGTTGAGTCGCGCCGATTGGATCAAACTCATGATCGCCGCTGCCCGTTTGCCGCTGCGCAGCGAGCCCGCAAACAGCCAATTCTTGCGACCTAGCGCCCACGGCCGAATCTGGTTGTCGGCCCAATTATTGTCAATGGGTACGGCCCCGTCTTCGAGATAGCGAGACAACGCCGTCCAGCGTTTGAGGCTGTAATCCAAAGCCTTGCTGATCGCCGAGCCGTCGTGCACAAGTAGGCGCTGGGCGATCATCCAGGCATGCAAAGCGTCCATCACCGGTATGGCTTTTTCTTTCCGTATTCGACGGCGTAAATCCGGCTCCAGATCGTAGACTTCAAGCTCGATTTCGTACAGCTGCTGGATGTAGCGCAAGGCCTGTTCGGCGAGCTGGCTCCTGTTGACTGCGCTGGCTCTACAGTCTGTGACGTCCGCGCATTCCATCATCTTTCTTGGTCTGTTGCCGCTCGCCACCGCCGTTTTCGGTGTTTTGCGTGGTGGCGAGCGCCTTCGGCCTGCGTTCTGGTTTTTTTCGGTTCTGGGAAGCGTGCTGGTTATGGGGTTCGCCTTTTTCCAGGGTCTGACAGCGTCTGCCGAAGGAGACATTCTGATGCTGTTGGCAGTCCTTGCATGTGGTCTTGGTTATGCCGAAGGGGCGAAGCTTTCCAGAACACTGGGAGGTTGGCAGGTAATTTCCTGGGCATTGGTTATTTCGACACCTGTTGTGGCACCGCTGACTTGGTTCCTGAGACCCAATTCGTTCTCGGGGATCACTACGCCTGTATGGTTAAGCCTGGCTTACGTCTCGCTCTTCAGCATGCTGATCGGTTTCGTATTTTGGTATCGCGGGCTTGCCCAAGGGGGTATTGCTGCCGTTGGACAGCTTCAGCTTCTACAGCCTTTCTTTGGATTGGCGCTGGCGGCCACATTACTTCACGAGCAGGTCAGCATTGGCATGCTGGGGATAACCGTTGCCGTGATCCTCTGCGTTGCTGGAGCGAGAAAATTTGCCAAGTAGCCGCTCATGGCCAAAGTTGCCTTGCAACGCTGGAGTGATTGGGTACTTTATCTTCAAGGCTCGACCGGCAGAACCAGCGATCCCTGGCAGTTGCTGTCTTGTCGGCAAGCGGACACTGGAACAGTCCATGACCGCAGGGCGATTCATTAGGGCGCGTCGGGCTTTTAGCGAATGGTCAGGTATTTTTTTCTTCCGCCAGGGCCTTGGCCACTACGGCAGGTAAGCTTCCGGGCGCCCTTATACGCATCTGCTTGTTCAAATTAAAACGACCGAACACAACCGTGATGTCAGAAACCGAGACGTCAAACTCTCGGGCGAGAAACTTGACCATGTGGTCAGTCGCCCTGCCTGCTACGGGTGCGGCAGTGACGCTAACCTTGAGTTGACTTCCTTTCGCCTTGCCGATGGCATCCTTTTTTGCACTCGGAGTTCCAAGTATGTTCAGAACTAGAACCTCTCCATCCCACCCACAAAACGAGGACATCTCAACGCCACGGCCGGAGGATTTTTTACTGGTAATTGCTCGTGCTTTTTTCACATGGATCCTGCAGAGGTCGGATAAAAATGCCTAGCTGTAAATAGACATCAAATGGTGCATATCTGGTTCGATTCAGAGCTGCGAAGCGGCTTCGGCTTGAATGGGTTGTTAGGCCGCGTCCTTGCGGTACGTGCCATCGGAATGAATAGCCCAATCAAATTTGTAAATTCCGGTGGTGCATAAGCTACATAGATCAGCTCTCAGAAGAAATGATTGAGTCGTGACTGGATTCAGCCGCTAGCTTCAATCGGTCAGCTTTATTAATGTATTTAGACTTGCTTGGCGGTGCCAATTTGTCACTGGCCTTTTTGGCGTGAGCCTTTAATAACTGTTTTATTTTTTTACGACGATTCATATTTCTTTTGCTCGGTTTGTAAGTTCTTGCATGATATCAGCTTGAAATATTGGGCCAGATCCCTGTGGTGCGCAATTAGTGCATAACCTTGAAAATAGGCGATGAATCGCCCCTGGCATCCTGAAAGCCTCCGAATGACCGCCCCTGGCGGAATGACCAAGACAGAAGCTTGCCTTATTCACTTCAGATTCTGCTCGATCCAATCCGCCGCCGTCATCAGATCAATACCGTTTGCAGCATTGAAAGTGTTGTGCTTATCCCAAGCGACTCCTTTGCCTTCAGCGAACACGGCTCGATACTTTCGCATCTGTTCGTCTGGAGCAGCAGCGAGATCGTTGTTCAGTTTGGGAACGCTCCATTCGACGCGAGATACTGTGCGATTGAGTGTTGCATCAACTGTGTCCGCCAATTGTGTATAGGTCAGGGTGTCTCCAGCGATGAAAATCACCTCGTTAGCGAGGCGTGGGTCGGCGAATATAATCTTCGCCGTCAGCATTCCTATGTCCTTCGGCGTTGTTACGGTGACCTGGGTGTCCCAGCTGCCTAGCGCATGAACCGTATTCTGTGCAAGATCAACCACGCCAAACGCTGGCTCGAACAGGAAGCTTGTGAACATCCCGGTCGAAATGATGATCCATTCGGTAGTGCGTTGCGCACGCAGTAGCTCGCGGACCTCAAGTTGCTCATCAAACAGATCCTGCGGACTGCCTTTGCCGATGACGTCGTAGTCCACCCCAAATTGCCAAGGCACATAGCGCTTTACGCCTGACACAAGCGCGGCGCGCGCAAGCTTCAGCTGAGTGCCGGCTCCTGCGATAAAACCTACGCAACTGACAACCGTGTCGAATCGGCCGAAATGCTCTGCAAGTTCTTCAACTGAATCGTGAATGACATCAGCCTGCAAAGTGTCTATGCCTAGCCCACGCAATTCTGCAATCGCGTGCATCTTTGAAGCGTCTTGAGTGGTGACCGCCGATGGACGCAGCAGTACAGTAATGCGAGCGCCACCTTTGCTTGACGCGACCATAGCAAGCTCGCGCAGTACAGACATGCCGAGCTCCCCAGCCCCCAGCACCAGAATATTGACCGTTTCTCCAGGAATTACCGCGTGCATAAACTTCCTCCAGTTTGCTGTTCAATGGTGAGTGGTTGTTATCCTGTCATCATTGGGGCCTGCTCATAAGTAGGCACACGAGTGATCCTGGGGGGCGAATGGATAACGAAGAAATCATCAGGCAATCTCAAGCCGCGTGCGAAGCATTGAGTGCAGAAGACGACGGATTGAAGCGAGAAGTGCTCACTCACGCAGGTAATCGCTGGTCTTTGGGAATCGTCCACACATTAGGTGTGGAAGGGCCGTTGCGGCATGCGGAAATAGGTAGGCGTATGAATGGGGTGACGCAACGAATGCTGACTCGCAGCTTGCGACAGCTGGAAAGGGACGGTTTGGTTTTACGTCGGGATTACGGCGAAATACCACCGCGTGTCGACTATGAATTGTCGGAACTGGGGTATGGACTTCTTGCGCGGATGATTCCGTTATGGATGTGGGTCGCCGAAAACGCTGAAAACTTTCGTGATGCTCGTATTCTCTACGGCTCTGAAAATTTGACGGGTACAAAGTGACTGCTCTTGGCCGGCTCCTGCTTGTCACAATTGACTGAAATCGATCCTGAATAAACTCATCGAGTTCGAATGGCGTGATGTGTAGATCGGTACTGAACGTCCCGCCGGCATTGGCGATGCCTGCGCTTTGAGACGCTTGCCCAATTGTGCGATGGTGGCTTCCCCGGGTTTCTCGCTCCAGGCGCCAGCTCGACTGAAAACGGTTGAGATAGTTGTATATGTAGATATTCAGCAGGCTCGCGGGATGATGAACCGGTCGGCCAGTATCTGCCGACGTGTCTCGATTCAACGGTACCGTGATGATGTACGGTCTTTATGTAATGTCGGTTTCTATGATCCTGAGCCAAGGCCAGCGAGCTTGATAACTGTTCGCCTTCTGCTCGAACAAGTCTGGCTGGTGATTTTTGGGATTGATACGAAGAACCCCCTGCTCGACGTCGGCCAAGCCGTAGGGCGCATAGATCTCACCCGTTTCAGCATCCAGCCCAATACACGTACCCGCAATCAGGTAACGATCAATACCGTCTTTAACCGACAGAAGTTGAGGATAAGACCTGCCAAACCGCTGACTGTACCAAAGGTGGACGCGAGCCTGATTCTTGATATCAACGTTAACGTCAAGGACTTGGAAGAGACGCTGAGCCGAGTTGATGACCTCATTCTCGGCCTCCCAAGACAGATCATTGTCGAAGTAAAAAACGTCGTAATCCTTCACTCCCCACGCTGACGGCAGGTGCGACTGATGATTCCAGACGGCTTGGAACAGACAGCCCGCAGTGAGCATGCATTGACTCAAACCGAGTGAGGGCAAACGTAAGGTAATTTCAGCGATTATTGGATTGGCCATTGCTATCCTGACCAACCTTTCGACAGTCAATGTCATTTTTATCCCTTTGGAGTCGATCGAGCCCGAGCGACCGACAATACATCAAAGCATAATAAAATTTCGCGAAGGACAGCCCTTTTACACGCTCGGGGCCATAAGCAGCGCGCCGACAGTGCCAACTTCGTCCGGGGTGTCGCGGCGTTTTTACCCGCCGATACCTCAATCATGTGCCGGTATCCCTCACCCCGAGGATCGATCAATTATCTCTCGCGAGTGGGGTAGAGATGACGATTACATGGGGCACGGTCAATTCTCTTTTTGCTTAGAAAAAATACCGGGAGTCATGATTTCGACGGTACCGCCGCTCGCTGATGTGCAGTAGGCGGTTATTAACCGCCTGTCATTCGTAGTACGGCTTCGGGCAACCGGGCACCCTGCACCACGATCTTTGACGCGGCCGAATCAATCATTCGCAGGTCATCGCCGGTGAGCTCCACTGCCATCGCGCCGAGGTTCTCGTCGAGCCGATGCAATTTGGTCGTTCCGGGAATGGGCACAATCCATGGCTTTTGCGCCAATAGCCACGCGAGTGCTATTTGTGCAGGCGTCGCATCCTTGCGCAGCGCGACGTCGCGCAGCAGATCGACCAGCGCCAGATTCGCCTTGAGCGCTTCTGGAGCGAGGCGCGGAACACGCGAGCGGAAGTCGGAACTGTCGAACCGTGTGTTCTCGTCCATTTTGCCGGTCAGGAAGCCCGCACCCAATGGGCTGAAGGGTACGAAACCGATGCCGAGTTCTTCGAGCGTCGGCAGTATTTCGGCTTCCGGTCCCCGGAAGAACAGGGAGTATTCGCTCTGGACCGCTGTCACCGGCTGCACGGCATGCGCTCGGCGAACCGTGGCCGCTGCTGGCTCCGAGAGGCCGAAGTGGTGAACCTTGCCTTGCGCGATCAGGTCCTTGACCGCTCCGGCCACATCTTCGATAGGCACGGCCGGGTCGACGCGGTGCTGGTAGAACAGATCAATTGCGTCAATCTTGAGGCGCCGTAGCGAGGCTTCCGCGACCGCCTTTATGTGCTCGGGCCGGCTGTCCAGTCCGCCTCGGCGCTGTGCCGTCTCCGTGTCGAGGTCGAAGCCGAACTTGGTGGCAATGGAAACCTGGCCCTTGAACGGCGCGAGCGCCTCGCCAACAAGCTCTTCGTTGACGAATGGGCCATAGACCTCGGCCGTGTCGAAGAATGTGACGCCTCTCTCTACCGCCATACGGATCAGCGCGACATCTCTTGCTTGTCGGCCGGAGGGCCGTAGTTGGCGCTCATGCCCATGCAGCCCAGACCGAGCGCCGAAACGGTGAGACCATTGTGGCCCAGTTGACGTGTTTTCATGTGCGTGTCCTTGTCGTTAACCGATGACAATTACTTTAGGCAGCCTGCCTCGGAATGACTAGACTGCTGAATCGACATGCACTTAGTAGGTAGGCTTATCAATGGCGCGCTTCGATGACTTGGCCAGTTTTGCGGCCGTGGTACGCGCGGGCAGTTTCACCCGCGCGGCCGCACAGCTAGGGGTGACGCAATCCGCGCTCAGCCAGACCATCCGCACTTTGGAACGGAGACTGGACCTGAAGCTTCTCAACCGGACCACGCGCAGCGTTGCTCCCACCGAAGCGGGCGAACGCTTGTACCAAACTGATCGTCGCCGCAGCGCTGTCCGGGAACGGTCTGGCATGGCTGCCCCTCAATGCTGTCGAGGAACACGTTGCGCAGGGTAGGCTGGTGTCGGTACTTGACGAGTGGGCGACAACGTTTACCGGCTACCACGCTTACTACGCCAGTCGACGTGCCTCGCCCGCATTGATGTTGGTCGTGGAGGCGTTGCGGCCTCCAGAAAACCGGTGAAGGTATTGGGGCAGTGGAACCGTTATAGGTTGCAGATTGATGCAAATCAGCGATGCCTTGGCTGACGTGTCGATCTGCCCGTACTCCGTCACGGGCAAGGCGGAAAAAGCACGCTAGACTAAAAATCATGTGCGGCGCCCGGCAAGTCCGCATCAACCAGTACCTGGGTCTAGGCGTATGGGCTTCCAGGTTCAAGCGGGTCATTGGTGGCCCTGGGAGACGTGATGAGCAAGCTTCAGCAGTGGTTGAACTCGCAGGGTAGCACCCCGCTGTGGGTGGTCTTCTGGCTCTATGGCGTAGTGCTCAGCAATGTACTGTTTGGCCTGATCCTGATGGCCTTTAATCAGGTTGTCACGTCTCTGTTTGGCCTCATGTTGCTAAGTTTTGTGGTTTATACCGCTTGCGTGCTCAATGCTGTATGGCGCAATGCGGATAATGTCGGTGAGCCCATGTACGGTCAGATCGCTCGCTTTCTAACGGTGGCCTGGTCGATCAATGCGGTACTGGTTTCCGGTTTTCTCTTCCTGAGCCACCTGAATGCAGTGGTTTCCCCACTGCCGTTTCCCTTCTAATCCACAATAATTCAAGGCCCGCAATGCGGGCCTTGGACATTTGCTCAAATCAGCCGGAAGCAGCTCTTCGGATGTGCCTGCAAAATCAGGGGCGATTCACTGTGTGAAAAATCCGAGTGGAGCGTTCGCCTGCTGCCGCTGACCCCGTTATCTTCATGCACGCGAACTGTCGAGCCACTCCACTGACGTGCGCCAGGCGCAGATGCCCAAAAAATACGCTGACATCGCGAGCCACAGCCCTATCACCATCGGGTTGCTGGAGGGATGGTTTACAACCAGCGACAGGCTGCACAGTAGCCAAATGGACGTCACTGCAATGTTGATTGGCATGAACCGACGGACGCGGAAGGGGTGAAGGAATTTGATCCGGGTCAGGGTCAATAGTGCCAACCCGATAATGGTGATCAGCGTTAGCCAGGGCGTTGGGGAGATGATGTAAATACACAGGGTGACGACGTTCCACGCTGCAGGGAAGCCTTGAAAGTAGTTGTCCTTGCTCTTCATGTTCACGTTGCAGAAGCAAAAGAGCGACGACACCAGGATTAGCGATATGGTCAGCAGCAGCGTGTAGTCCGGCAGCGGGATATAGCGATAGATGAACAGGGCCGGGATAAATACATACGTCAGGTAGTCGATGACAAGATCCAGGACGGACCCGTCGAAACCCGGCAGTACGGATTGAACATTGACCTTGCGGGCCAGCGCACCGTCCAGTCCATCCACTATCAGAGCGACGCCTAACCACAGCAGGCAGGCTTTAGGTTGATTCTCGAATAATGCGATGGTCGCCAAAAAAGCAGTGACCACGCCGGTGGCGGTAAAACCATGGGCGCCCCATGCTTTGAGTCTGGCTATGCGTAGAGTCGATATCACGGGGACGTTCTCCAGGAAGTAAAGCAGTCCGGTGACCACCCTCGACGGGGTCACCGGAAAAGCAAGCTAGGTTGCAACTATCGACCGGGTATCCGGTGATAAGGTTCACCGGCAAGACGTATTTGGGGCTGCGACTCACTTTGTGGCTTGGCAGGACAGTACTTCTAAGCTGTGTTGCTCGCAGTGGCTGCGAGCGGCAAACAAAAAACTCTACAACTATGGCGTGGCTTCAAGGGAAGCCGGTCGAAAGGTCTCCCGCGGTTCGCTTTCGACCTCGGGCCTTACTCTTTGCCGCTTTCGATGGCGCGCTGGGCTTGCTCCAGTTTCTCGATATCGGCTTTGCTTAGCTGAGGCCGGTCGATCTTCAGGGTGATCTTGTTCAGCTTGCCGGTGAAGGTGAACGGCGGCAGATAATCGGCGTCGTTGACCCCGGTGAGGGTGTCAGAGCCGATATCCAGACTTTCGTCCCATGCCAGGGTGAAGGGCAAACTGTGGTCCATTTTGTGTTGATCCGCCACCTTGCCATCCACCTTGAGGGTGCCCATACCGCCGCGACCGACACCGGAGAAATTGTTGAACCCCAGAGTTTCAGCGCCCAGGCCGTCGTACTTGAAGTCGAACTCCAGCACATGCTTACCCGGCGTGAGTGCGTCGGCACCTTCCCAGCGCACTCGCTCCAGATCGATCAGGTTCCACAGGAACACCGGTTTACTCTTCAGGACATAGAAACCGTAGCCGGCGAAGCGTCCGCCTTGGGTGATCAGCATGCCTTCGGCGCCGTTTTGCGCAACCTCCACCTCGGCAGTGAAGGTGTAGGAGGTATTCAGCACGCTCGGCGCGTCACCATTGGGCGTACCAATCAGCGGATGGGTCCAGGTAAAAATATTGCGCCCGGCTGTAATGCTCGGTCTCGGGGCGATCATCCGTGGCAGTACCGAGGTATCCAGCGGCAGTACCTGATACTTGCGCGCCTCGTCCATAAACATGGCCTGCATCTGCTTGAGCTTTTCGGGATGTTGCGTCGCCAGATCGGTGGACTGCGAGTAGTCCTCGTTCAGGTTGTACAGCTCCCATTCCATCTTCATCGGATCGGTTGCTTTGGCGGTCATGTCCCACGGTGCCCGCACGACCTTGGTACTGGCGATCCAGCCGTCGTGATAGAGAGCATGGTCGCCCATCATCTCGAAGTACTGGGTCTTGTGGGTAGAGGGCGCTTCGGCGTTGGCCTTGTCGAAGGTGTAGAGCAGGCTGGTGCCCTCGATCGGTTTCTGGACAATGCCATTCACCAGCTTTGGCGCACTGATGCCGGCGGCCTCCAGGATGGTCGGTACGATGTCGATGACGTGGTGGAACTGGGAGCGGATGCCGCCCTTGTCAGTGATCCGCGCAGGCCAGGAAATCGCCATGCCCTGGCGCACGCCGCCCATGTGCGAAGCTACCTGCTTGACCCACGTGAAGGGCACATCGAAGGCCCAGGCCCAGCCAGCGGCCATGTGGTTATAGGTCTGGTCGGTGCCCCAGGCGTCATAGAATTTCTTCAGCTGCAACTCGACCGGTATTTGCACGCCGTTGAACATGGCGACTTCGTTGGGTGTACCGAACATCTGCCCTTCAGAGCTGGTGCCATTGTCGCCAGTGATATAGATGATCAGGGTGTTGTCCTGCTTGCCCATATCCTCGACAGTCTGGATCACCCGGCCAATCTCGTGGTCGGTGTAGGCCTCATAAGCGGCGAACACCTCAGCCTGGCGGATATACAGCTTCTTCTGGTCGGCGCTCAGGCTGTCCCATTCGGGTAGCAGATCTGTTGGCCAAGGCGTCAGCAGGGTATTCGGCGGGACCACGCCGAGCTTCTTCTGGTTGGCGAAAATGGTCTCGCGCAGCTGGTTCCAGCCGCCGTCGAAGAGGTGCATGTCGCTGATTTTCTTGATCCACTCCTGCGTCGGGTGGTGCGGCGCGTGGGTGCCTCCGGGCGCGTAGTAGACAAAGAACGGTCGGTCCGGCGTCAGCGCGTTCATGCGTTGCATGTAGTCGATCGCATCGTCGGCCATCCCCGTGGTCAGGTTCCAGCCGGGCTTGCCCTCGAACGGATAGATCGGTGTGGTGTTGCGGAACAGGTTGGGTTGCCACTGATTGGTGTCACCACCGACAAAACCGTAGAAGTACTCAAAGCCCATGCCGGTTGGCCACTGATCGAAGGGGCCGGCCTGGCTGGCCTGGAAGGCGGGAGTGTTGTGATCCTTGCCGAACCAGGAGGTGTGGTACCCATTCTCCTGCAGTATGCGGCCGACAGTCGCCGTGTCCTTTTCAATGACGCTGTCATAGCCGGGATAGCCGGTGGCGGCTTCTGAAACAGTCCCGAAGCCGACCGAGTGATGGTTGCGTCCGGTAATGAGCGCTGCGCGGGTAGGCGAGCACAGTGCGGTGGAGTTGAAGTCGTTGAAGCGCAGGCCGTTGGCCGCGATGCGATCCATGCTCGGCGTCGGGATCACCCCGCCAAAGGTACTGGACACACCATAGCCGGCGTCGTCGGTGATTATCAGCAACACATTCGGCGCGCCCTTGGGCGGGACTATCGTCGCCGGCCAGTAGGGTTTTGAGCTTTGCGCGATGTCCGTGATCGAGCCCTCGAACGGCAGGTCGGGCGGGGGTAGCTGCTGCCCGGAAATCACTCGGGTGGTGCTGGTTGCGCCGGGGGGGCCATTGAGTTGATCGGCGTGTGCGCAGCCGATGAATACACCGAGGCCAAGGGCTAGGCATCGTAGTAAGGGGTGGACAGTTCGCCGAGCTGAGGTTGAACGAGGGACACTCATCATGTGCTCCGGTGCGGGCATGCGCCGCTACGTGTCGGTTACTGCTCAGGCTGATGATAGCTTTTGGTTCAAATTTGGCTCGGGTTGTCCTGTTTTAACCGACAGCCGTAAGCCTGATCAATCTCGCCGTGCGGCTCGCTGGCGCTGAAGTTCTGGCGCTGTCTGTAACCCGTATGCCCTTTGACAAGAGAGGTACGGTGTCTATAACTGATCCTGACGTCAGAAAGGCTGAGCAATGACCTCAGCCTGAAGGAAACCAAGGGGCGCACAAATGCTTGTCAGGAAACGGCGCTGGGGCATTGCCATAGTCGCAGTCGGGGTAGTGTCTGCCTGCCTGGCTTTTGCTGTGAATCAGTACATTCGTGGTCCATCGCCTTTGACGCTGGGTGATGGGAAAAATGGCCCTTTGGATATGGTCTGGATTCCTCCCGGTGAATTCTTGATGGGGAGCGATCATAAGAAGGCGCGACCCAATGAGGGGCCTGCCCATAAGGTTCGACTCGATGGTTATTGGATTGACCGCAACGACGTTACCAACGCAGATTACGCCCGTTTTATTTCTGAAACACATTACGTGACCACTGCCGAACGCAAACCCAAATGGGATGATCTGAAAGTACAGCTATCACCTGGTACGCCAGAACCGGATGACAGCGTCATGGTGCCCGGGGCATTGGTTTTTGTGGGCGCAGACAGGCCAATCCCCCTGAATGATTTCAGCCAGTGGTGGGCGTTTGTCCAGGGGGCTGACTGGCGCCACCCGTCTGGCCCCGACAGTACAATCGAAGGCAAGGAAACCCATCCGGTCGTTCAGGTTTCACATGAGGATGCAGAGGCGTACGCAAAGTGGGCACACAAGCGCCTGTTGACCGAGGCTGAATGGGAATACGCCGCAAGAGGCGGGCTGGAACAAGCGGACTATGCATGGGGGAGTGATTTCACGCCGGGCGGCGAAAAGATGGCCAATACCTGGAATGAGGTACAACCGTTCCCTGTTACAGGGTCCCGCAATAAATTCAAGATTGGCACCCAGCCTGTAGGCAGTTACAGGCCCAACGCTTATGGGCTGTACGACATGTCAGGGAACGTTTGGCAGTGGATCGCCGATTGGTATCGCGCTGATGCGTTCAGAGTAGGGCTCAAGCTTCAGCCGGCTGGCGAAGTATCGTTTAACCCGATGGGTCCGCTCCAGAGTTATGACCCGGCACTCGGGGTAACAGCCAATGCACCGCAGCGTGTGATTCGCGGTGGATCTTTTCTTTGCAGTGACAGCTACTGCACGAGCTTTCGAACCAGCGCCAGGCAGGGGGCGGATCCGATGAATGCCATGTCGCACCTCGGGTTTCGCTTGGCGATGAGTAATGATCAATGGGGAAAAAGCCGCTGAATGCGATACGCAGGCGCGAAGAAGGTATAGCGGTTTATCAACGCGGTAGCGCCGCAACGACGTTCTGGCGGCTGGGGGAGGGCAGAGGGCAAACCGCGCAACACTTTGTTAGCGTGAAGACACGTTATGATGAGCCCGCCCGGCGCTGATCCTTCAAGTCACGGGCACGCCTTAGTCCCGGAGTCAGATACGTAATGTCCACCATCACCCTCTTTGAAACCCCGCCGCCCGAGTCCATCAAAAGCCAGATTTTGCAGATGGTCGTCGATTACGTAACCGACATTAGTATGGTGGCGATCGCACCGAGCAATCCCCTCTACAACCTGTATCAATACGGTATCGGATACGAGGTTCATCTCTATCTGGACGCTATGGACGGCTCCAAAGGTATTCCGGTCGAGTTGATCGTAGCGTTGGATGCTCAGGACCCTTGCGCAGTCGTCGGCTTCTTGCTGTATCTGCCAGTGAAGAACGATCCAGAAGCCTGTGCAGTGGCCTATATGGCTGTGCAGGCAAGTCACCGACGTCGGGGTGTTGCGCGCGCGATGCTGCAGGAAATGGTCGGTCGATACCCTCATGCCGAGCTGGCCTGCTTCGTTGCCAAGGTGCCGTATTTCGAGTCAATGAGGTTTCAGGTTGTGGGCGTGCGCGGTCCTCAGGTGCTCATGAATACCCGTGACCACGGTACGGACAGCCTGTTGGCGGTGCTGGACGTAGCGCCTATCTATAAAACTGTGGAGGTGCGGCAGATTCATACTTATCTGCTTCAGCAACATGGGAAAAAAGCGATGGTGGATGCCGAGAAGCAGCGCGACCGACATCTCGACCAAATGACACGTCACGCGAAGGCCTTTGTGCTGGAGCGTCTTGGAGAGGCTGCGGCGCAAAACAGCGGGCGTGGGCCACGCGTGCTCTAGGATGATGCGTTCAGGCACTCACTGCGAGCCGAACATAGCCGTCCAGTAAATCCCCGCATCACTCTTCGGATCAACCGCATAGGCTGCGCCCAGCTCGCGGAATTGTGGGTTCATCAGGTTGGCGCAGTGACCGGAGCTGGCGAGCCAGCCATCGACCACCTTGCGCGCGATGTCCTGCCCGGCGGCAATGTTTTCGCCGATTTGCTGACCGACGTAGCCTGCCAGTTCAGCCCGGTCGCCCGGTGTGTGGCCATCGCGGCCTTTATGATCAAAGAAGTTGTTGTTAGCCATTGCTCGGGCATGGTTCTCGGCTGCCGTCGCGAGCATCGCGTTCCAGGTCAGCGGTGTCGTGGCCGCAAAGGATTGGGCGCCGCACTGGCGCGGCCGCGTGCGTGCGGTGTTGATCATTTCGAGGAGCTTCTGTCCTTCCGCTTGCCAGTCGCCCAAGCGCCCAGCCAACATCGGACGCGCCAGCACGATGCGCCACTCACGGCCCTCCTGGCTCACGCCGATATCGACGAATTGCGGGTCCAGCACGACTTGGCAAAAGCTCTCTCGCACAGCCGTCATGGCCGACTGCGCATCACGCGGCCCGGACAGGCTGATCGCCTGCACGTTGACCATCGGATAGGTCGCCCGCGCCAGCGCCTGCTGCAGGTCTCCGACACTATTGGCGGGCAGGACCAGGCGCGGATCGGACGCTAGCGGTGGCAACTCCTGGGATGCCTGGCCCGCGCAGCGCTGCACTTGGCTGCGGTAAGCGTTGATCGACTCGACCAGTTGGGTGTCCTCGGTCGCCACGGCAGTGGCGGCGCACACCAGGCCCAGGGACAATGCGGCAATACGCATAACGGATGATAGGACGCGCATGGAAGTCTCTCTTTAACTGACTGCGCCCATGATGCGCGATTTCGCCCCACCTAGCGCAACGCCTTTTCACGTCGAACCGAAAATGTTTGGCAGATGCGACATATTTCGCGTCAGGTGACATCAAGTCAAAGGGTCAATCGTATTCCGCTTCCTGATGCTCTCCCAACAGACGCCGCTGACGTGGCGAGGCCGCCGCCAACACTATGGGGTTGAAGCGCCAGTGCAGATAGGGCGCGAATTTCTGCGCCACCATGCGCCGGCCGTAGTGCACCTGCAACAGGTAGCGCGTGCGGTCGAGGGTTTGGTTGTTGCTACCTGCGTGCCACAGTTCGCTGCGAAACATCAGTACGTCCCCGGCCCGGCACAGCACCGGCTGTGCAGTACAGCCTTGCCACTGGTTTTCACCGTCAGTCGGCGGACGCCCGGCCCGGTGGCTACCCGGGATAACCCGAGTGGGGCTGAGGTCTGCATCAATATCGTCGAGGTAGAGGTGCGCGGTGCAGATCTGCATCGGCAACTCGAACGAGGGGTCGCCCAGCAGGCTTTGCGGCAGCTCCATCACCAGGTAGTCCAGATGCAGTTCGGTACCGACGAAGCCGGGATGGCAGCGCCAGGCGGTCTGGCCGATGATGTGGCAATCGGTTCCTAGAGCAGCCTCGGCCAGCTCGATGATCCCGCTCAGGTCGAGAAACGGCAGCCACAACGGGTCGCGGTTGAACACGCACTTGTAATGATCGAGCAGGCCGCTGTAGTCCCAATGCTGCGGGTCAAGGCAGTCGATAGCCTTGCGCAGCGTGGTTATTTGCGAACCCTCCAGCACTCCGGGCAGCAGTACGAAGCCGTCTCGGTGCAACGCCTCAAGACGGCTGGCGGTCATTGATGACAATATCTCTGTGGCGGTCATGTCGCGCCCCCGGAAAACGCAGATAGCGCCAACTCATACTGGCACTGAGGGCTTTTCACCAGTGGCCGAGTGGTCAGCTGACAGCAAAAGCGTAGCATGTAGTCTGTTGGAATGATTTGACCACTACATGAGTCAAGAAGGTTCGACTATGCGCCTTATAGGGATAGCAATCTGCTTCGCAATAGCCCTTCTCGGGAAGCCGGCGATTGCGGCTGACCAAGAGCAAAATAAAGAAGCGGCGGTGGACAAAGCCCAGGTCCTGGAGCAGAAAGCTGCAGAGAAGGGGAGCGCGACACCTGCGCCCAAGGCCGAGGCCATCACGCAACCTGAAGCGCAGGCGGTCGATCCCGTAGGGAAAGCACCTTTGGACGATGCAATTACCTGTCTTGCACGCTCCGTCTACTGGGAAGCCAAAGGCGGGGCCTCTGCCGACATGGAAGCCGTCGCCAGCGTTGTCATGAACCGACTTGGCCATGAGGGTTTTCCAGATACGGTGTGCGCGGTGGTCAAGCAAGGCTCTGAAAAGCATGCCTGTCAGTTTTCGTGGTGGTGTGATGGGCGTTCGGATCAGGTAGAAGAGGACGCTCCTTATGCGATTGCCAAGGAAATAGCGCGAAAAGCGCTCAACCAAGAACTCACAGACCGAACCCACGGCGCTATGTATTTCCACGGCAAGAACGTGTCGCCCGACTGGGCCAAGGACTATATCAAAACAGCCGAGACCGGGAAGTTTCTCTTCTATAAGCCTCACGATGGCACAGCACGATAGGCCTTGGCTGAGCAGACAATACCTATCCGAATGGGCGGGGCGGGCGTCTACGAAACCAGAGGCCATTCGGCCAGCGGTCGATAGCGGCCTTTGTGCGACTCGAATAGGATGAGGTGTCTGGCGCTTAGGTGAAAGTCTGGTGGAGTGTTGGACTCAGGGACAGGTGCTCGATAGTCCCGCATCAAGGTCAGGTGAGGGCGAAACTCACGGGCGGCGTCCACAAACCCAAGGGGTAACAGCGCCTGTTGCAAGGCATAGACCAGCTGGCGTAAAACCCGTGGCGACTGTGCTGGAGCGAGTAATAAAACGTTGGATTGAGGCCATACATCCAGGCGGTCGAGAGGTACAGTCCACGGCCTGCCTGGCGTTCTAATCCGTGCGGCAGCGGCGCAGATGTCCGGGATTTGGCTCACAGCAACAGAGCCCAGAAACATCAGCGTCAAATGAAAATTTTCCGCAGGCACTGGGCGTCCGCCGCTTAGCTCAAGAGCGCTTCGCCATTGGGCGATGGCCCGGCGTTGTGCATCTGCGCAGGGCAGGGCGAAAAACAGACGCTTGAGCGGTTCGCCTTGCTCACGAGCTTCACGACCCATGCCTTGCCCCTCCAGGTCGCAGTTTGACTTGGTTGAAATGAGTGCCATTTGATCACTCACGATAGCGCAAAGCATCCGGTCAGGCTCACGCTACCGTAAGGCCCAGGCCGGACAGCAACATCCCGGCCTGGGCTCTCGAGATGATCGATCCCTTGAACAGCTTGGCGTCAGTCAGCTTCAGCCCTTGAAGACTGGTATCGCGCAGATCCGCATTGTCGAACCGCGCACCGTTCACTCGGGCATTGGCCAGGCTGCCACCGACGAACACCGCATGGCGAAAGTCGGCATCAGTCAGCTCCGCATCGGACAGATCAAGGTTGTCGATTTCCGTCTTGTAGAACGAGAACCCCGGCAAATACGCGCCAATAAGAAGCGTATCGCTGAACGTCATGCCAAGCGCCGACACTTGGGTGAAGTTGGCTTCGGTCAGCTTACAGCCGGTGAAGCTTGCCTGATTCGGCTCAGTGGGGAGGGTCGTACGCCTGCGGCGCTGTGCTGCATGTTGGTATCCAGGGCAAAGCTGTTAGCATGCTGGCTTCAAGCCATCATGGCGTGTCATTCGGAAAAGGAGTTTGCCCCCATGTCGCAAAACATCAGCATCGCCGTGATCGGCGCAGGCCGTACCGGCTCACCGCTGCTGCGTGAACTGCTGCAGTATGACTACATTCAGGTTCTCGGTGTCGCGGACCTTGATCCCAACTCCACCGGGATGACCTTGGCCCGCGAGCAGCAGATCCCCTGCTTCTCGGACCCGATAGCGATGGTCGAGGCCGTTGGCGAGGTGGATATCCTGGTTGAGGTCAGTGGTGATCGGGACCTAAAGGCAAAGATCAAGCAGCACTACGAAACTGCGGGCAACCGCCACACCATTATCTTGCATGACCTGGTGGCGCGGCTGGTGATTAGCCTCTGCGATCGTAGCCCGACCCTGGTGCCATCGCGACATCCCGACGATCACGGTATTGGCTGAGGGCGCGCGTTACGGGTAGAGATCCACCCAAAGCTGACGCCCAGGCTATGGAAAGTAAATCTACCCCGTTTTCCCGGGATCGATAAACCGGACAATAGCCTTACTCCTTGAGTGTTTTTTTCAGGTAGTAGCGCTGGTGTCCGGGCGGGCAATCTTCCAGCACGCCCATTATCTGGAAGCCCTGCTTCTGATAGAAGTCGGGCGCCTGGAAGCTGTAGGTGTAGAGGAACAAGCCCTTACAACCCCGACGTTGCGCTTCATCCTCTGCTCTCTTCAGCAACTTACCGCCTAGACCATGGCTGCGCAGGGTATCGTTCAACCAAAGATAGTCAATGTAGAGCCAGCCCATCCCGAAATGGCCGAACATGCCTCCTATTACCTGGCCGCCGCTATCGCGGGCATAGAGCTGGAAATCCTCGTAGGCGTAGGGGCCTATCTGCTCCACATTGAAGCGTTCCAGACCTTGGCGCACCACAGCCATGGCCTCGGCATCAGCGCCTAAGCTGAAACAGTAAGGGGTATCGGTCATAAGTTCTCCTGTGCGGCGTTGTCGGCAGAAATCAATACGCGGCATGATTGTAAACGCTGGATGGCGATGCTGCTTGCGCGACGACTCGCTTGCAAAACGCCGCGATCTCCAATGGATTGATCGGCCGACACGACTAATCCCCCTCGCAACTGATATTCACCCTGCAACTTTCCCGCAGGTTGCGCTCATGCATCAATAACCATTAGGGTTGACGACAACTGAGTCGCCCGGCGTGAATTACCCAAGGAGAGTTTTATGTCGTTCACCATTAATTCAATAAGTGCCGCCGACACAGACCAGGCAGCGGCGGCCTTATGTGAGTTGTGGCCGCGATACTCACCGGCTGAGATTACTTCGACAATCGACGAGTTACTTCGCCCCAATGGCTACAACCTTGTCGGGCTTTGGGAAGATGGTTCGACCTCAGCTGTAAGTGTATTGAGCTATAGGATTCAGTTTTCTCTCTGGTTAGGAAAGTCTTTCTACATAGTGGACATTGCGACCCTGCCTCAGTGGCGCGGCAAAGGCCATGCCTCGAAATTACTCGATTGGGCTGAGGCCGAAGCAGTGCGCCTGGGTTGCTCGGCCGTGCATCTTGACTCTGGGGTTGGCACGGATAGGAGCGCAGCTCATCGACTCTACATGCAGCGCCACTATCAGATTTCCTGCCATCACTTTTTGAAACGGCTGGCCTGAAACGGCCTGTGTTTTTCTAGCCTTCTGAATGAACTGCACGGGCTGTGTGAAAGCGCACAGCTTGGTGATTGGGGGTAACCCGGTCATTTGATGAGGGGCAGAACGTGATCTCGTGTCAATGGCGCCAGCTCCAGGATCAGGGGTTGGTGTGCATCAACCCACACAGCTTCCTCGATTTCGGCAGCGGGTATGACATCGCCCTCGATCCTGACCTCGAACAGTTCGCAGCGGACTTCGAAGCCAGGTTCGTTGGCGGCGGGCGCGCTGAATCGCCCGAGATACCGGGTGCTTGCAGAATCGATGGTTATTCCCAGTTCTTCATTCAGTTCACGCACCAGGGCCTGCTCCGGACGTTCGTTGGGTTCAATCTTGCCACCGGGTTGCATGAAGGCGGTGGTGCCGCGTTTTCGCACCAGCAGGGCTTTCCCTTGTGGGTTGAGTAAGAGAGCGGCTGCAATGTGGATAACGCTTGGCATGTCATGTCCCCTTGGGTAAGCACGATCAGAGCAACATTGCTCAAGGCGGGTGTTGATTTTAAAAATTGGAGTTTTGCAATATTCAGGGTGAATCGTCGGATTATTATCGTTATCTGAGTTGTAAGTTTTTAAAAAAGAGGTTTCTCTTTAGTCAGTTGATTATACATCTTTACTCTTCGGTGACTGCCCGCATAACCGCCCATGGCTGAAATTGTCCCACCCTGGATATGATCAAGGTAGCTGAATATTTTCCGTGGGGACAAAAAAACAATCTGATATCCCCACGCGGCCATTCTATCTTGTAGTTCATAGCCGGGGTTGCGGTCGTCCGTCAGGAAGTGCAGCCCGTGCTTTTTAATCAATCGCACATTCCACAGGGTACAAAAGCTCTTTAAATGTTTTTCTCTGAACGGTTTCGGTTCTTTTGCGTTCAGGCCCAACGCTCGCAAGCTACGCCGAACGTAGTGTTTGATAAAACGGGTAGCCAAGCGCCAGGCCGATCGACCCATGCCTCGATTCAACTGTTCTACACATCCAACAGCCGCAACCTCACGTGGACCCGTACACTGGCCGATCATCATGGAAAAAACATTCAGATCATAAATGAGCGTATCGGTATGCAACAAAAATACGTATTCAGTATCGATCTTATCCAACGCAGTATCCAGCGCCCGACCGTGGGCAACGCTTCCGGCCTCAGGCGTGGTTTTTTTGCGCTCAATCAGGTTGATCCAGTTCAACGTGCGCAGGTACTCACTGCTCGCGTCGTCCGAGTAGTTATCCACGACCCAGACGGGTGTTCCAGAATCTTGCAACCCCTGGCGCAACAGGTCCAAACACGCCTTGGTAAGCTCAAGTGATTTGTAATTAACCAACACAACACTGTAGTTTGTCTTGGTTGGAGTGGAATGGGACATTGTTCGTCAAACCTCTATCACTTTATTTTTTGTTACCGATGGCTTGGCCGTTTTCAATACACCTCTGGCCAACGTGTTTGTCTCCGTGAGTGCATTAAGCGTCACCGCCAAACGCGAATCAAACAGTCGACTCAAGGCAGATTTCCGATACAGCGCCTAACTCCGTTGATAGGGAGTATCAAGCAAGCGGTGAACATTAATGTCAGCGATTGGTAAAGTATCAGTAAAGAGGCGGTCACTTGGAATCGACCACAACCCTGTCCAATGCCCACTGAGGCCATCGCCAAGTCACCTGGGTGCCGGACTGTTTGGACGATTACGTGGCGGAAGAAAATTCGGTGCGTATGGTCGATGTTTTTGTCGATGAACTCACCTTGGGGCACTCGGGTTTGAGGGTGTCGATCCTGCTGCAACTGGTCGTCGGGCTAACCACCCAGCGGTCTTGCTGAAGATCTATATCTACGACTATCTCAATCGGATTCAGTTCAGCCGTCTGGATGCGGTTGTGGCGGTGCTGATTTGTACCAGCGGATAAACCAAGCGGCGAGCGGCGTCCACATTTGCAAAACCATTCGTGGGCCATTGCGGGCAATATTTCAGGGTTCTAAACAGCAATTCTGAGTAGGGGTGTCATTGCTTACCGCATTGAACTCAAAGGCGAATCGATGCGCAGGCGCTCGACGAAATTGACGACAGCGGGTACTTCAGGTTAACAATGCGAACCTGCGTCGCTGCGACTGCCTGTCCACGTGAATGTGGAACGAGTGCCCATGTGGCGTGGAATCCGCAGGTGGAAACCGGGGCCGACTTTTTCAGGCTGCGAGACTTCGAGGTTAGCAGTCACTTCAGAGCTTATTTACCACGTTGAGTGGTTATTCGGTTCTGCGTTGACGGTGCAGCTTTGTCAGTGGGTTGATTGGAGGTTTTTTGGTAAATTCAGGCACACCTATCCCGTAGTTGGCGGCCAGTGGGATTTCAGTTTGGCCAGCCTTCTCAAGTTTTGTATCGCTGCCGCTAACGTGAACTCATCGCTCGCACCGCTCATACCTCGCAATCGCAAGCGATCCACTTTCAAGATTCGCTCGAGGTGAGCGAACAACATTTCGACTTTCTTCCGTTCGTGGCGGGAGCACACATATTGCGGCGTCGCGGCTATTCGCCGAGCAACATCGCGCGCCTCTTCATTCCATTGAAAGTCGGTACTCGAGAGACTGCCGTTTTTACGCTCGGTTTTGTCCCAAACCGGCACATGTGGCTCGATATCTTTTTCCTCCACCATCCAAGCCAGCCGGCGCCTTGCCTAGCGCTGCAGTGATGAACGGCATTACCTTGTTGTGCGGCGGTGTGCTTCTTGTAGCGCGTATTTTCCGCCAACAGAGGTAGGGTAGTGGTCGCAAGAGGAAGGCTGCTCAGCGCCGCCCACACCACGGATAAACCAACAGTGAAATCCCGACAGCCAGCAATGCCCCACCAAGGCTGTTACAGACCCGAAGAATGCTCAGCCCCAGTTCCGACGCAGACGGCTGGCCCAGCTCTGCAACGAGAATAAAGTGCGGTGTCAGAAACAGTATGTAGGCTCTGTAACTGATAGATCGCCCTGCCAGCGTGCCAATCGAGAGCGGCAGGATCAGCGCTGCCAATAACAGGGGCGAGTGAATGAACGACCCCAGGGCGGCGGCCAACAGGCTGCCGAGCAAGGTGCCTGCGACCCGTTCAAGCGAGGTTTTCAAGGTGCCGGAAAACTTGGGCTGCATGATGAAAAATACCGTCAAGGTCATCCAGTAGCCATGGTCCAGCCTCCAGTATTGGACGAGCCCCACCGAGATCGCCGCCGCCAAGCCGACACGCAGCCCGTGAAGGGTGAGGTCAGACGTAAGCGTGAAGCTCGCCTGGGCAGCCTCTGTTATTGAAGTTGCATGGGGCTTTTCAATGCGCCACAGCAGCAGGGCAAAGCCCGTGGCCCACAGATTGCCGTAGAGAAAGTAAGTGGCGTAGGTCATGCCGTGGGCAAAGTCTTTACCGGGGAAAGCGGTTGAAACCGCGAAGGCCGTCGCCGCCAACAGGGCAGGCAACCCGATTCGCGTTCCGCCGCCTTGGGCCACGGCGCCGCCAAAACCTGTGATCGCGGCGAGCACGATCACGACGGGCGGATAGGCGACCGTCCAGGCGCCGAGCCCCGAAGCCAGGGCGCCCGCGACACCGAATGATAGGGCGAGTGACAGTCGCGTCCAAAAGCCTCCAGTCACCAGCGACAGGTAGGTCCAGAAGGCGGCAATCGCTGACCAGCTGAACAAAGGGTTATGCAGATAAGCCGCCAGCAACGCGGGAGCGGTACAGACAATACCTCCGCACACGACCTCGCCCACAGGGATATCGTGCAGCCTACGCAGTGATTGGAGCGCTTTGGCGGGCAATGAATGCTGCATGGCGGCCTTCAAACGGCTGCTTGAACCAGGGTACTTGCGTCGATCTGCTCAATCGACGTCACCCCGGTCAACGTCATGGCCACACGCATTTCCTTGGCAAAAATCTCCAGCATATTCTCTACACCACGCTGCCCATCGGCGGCCAGCGCATAGACCGTCGAGCGCCCGAGCAACACGCTTTTGGCGCCCAGGGCGAGCATGCGCACCACATCAAGACCCGAGCGAATACCGGAGTCGACTAACACCGTCAGATCACTGCCGACAGCCTGGGCAATCGGCGGCAACGCCTTGACCGTGGACAGCACGCCATCCAGCTGACGGCCACCGTGGTTGGATACCACAATGCCGTCCGCCCCGAAGCTCACCGCATCCTTGGCATCCTGCGGGTCGAGAATGCCTTTGATGATCATCGGGCCTTTCCAGAACTCGCGTATCCACTCCAGATCTTTCCAGCTGATGGACGGGTCGAAGTTGTTCGCCAGCCAGCCCACGTAGTCCTCCAGCGTGGTGGCCTTGCCCAGGTATTTGGAGATATTGCCCAGATCATGAGGGCGACCGAGGAGGCCAACATTCAACGCCCAGTCCGGTTTGGTCATGGCCTGCAAAATGCGCCGAGGTGCGGCGTACGGCCCGGACATACCGGAGTGAGCATCGCGATAACGGGCGCCGGGCGTCGGCATATCGACCGTGAACACCAGCGTTTTGACCCCGGCAGCCTTAGCACGCTCCAGGGCGTTCTTCATAAAGCCACGGTCTTTGAGCACATACAGCTGAAACCAGATCGACTGCGCGCTCTGCGACGCTACTTCCTCAATGGAGCACACCGACACCGTCGACAGGCAGAACGGAATCCCCTTTTTCGCCGCTGCCTTGGCCGCCTGCACCTCACCCCTGCGCGCATACATGCCGGTCAGGCCTACGGGGCTGAGGATAATCGGCATATCAAGTGGTTCACCAAAGAGCGTGGTTTCCAGGCTCAAGTTGTCGACATTCTTGAGGATGCGCTGACGCAAACTGATATCGGCCAAGTCCGAACAATTGGCTCGTAGCGTGTGCTCTGCATAGGCACCGCCATCGATGTAATCAAACAGAAAACGCGGAAGTTTGCGTTTGGCCGCTTCGCGGTAATCAGACGCCGACGAAATAATCATGACGGTTTTTCCTTGGGGAAGAAGTCTACTAAACGAGGCCGCAAGGCATTCGCTGTAGGTTCAGAGTAAGGAAATATCGACTATGATAATAACAACTTTTGCAACTACAATTAAGTCGTAAATGGAATACTCATGAACCTTCGAACATTACGCGCCTTTGTCGAAGTTGTGCGCCAAGGCGGCTTCTCCCAGGCTGCCGAAGTGGTCTCCCTTACCCAATCCACCGTCAGCAAGGCCGTCAAGACCCTGGAAGATGACCTAGGCACGCCGCTGTTGAACCGCATCTGCCACCGAAGCGAACTAACCGCCGCCGGCGCAATCGTATATCGCCGCGCCCTCGTCTTACTGGCCGAACACAACGATCTCATCGCCGAAGTCAACGACCTGCGCGGTCTCAAAGGTGGCGTACTGCGCATCGGCCTGCCACCCGTGGCCAGCGGCGTACTCTTCGCCGCAATGTTCACCGAATACCGCGCCCGCTACCCGAATATCGAAATTCAACTCATTGAACACGGCGCAAGGAAACTGAATGAATGCCTGAAGTCGGGAGAGGTAGACCTGGCTGCGCTGTTAAAGATGAAATCGTTTAACGAAGAGTTCGATTACCAGGATGTGCGCATCGAGCCACTGGTGGTCGTTATGGCAGAGAACCACCCAATGGCCGAACGCAACAGCGTCGACATCGCAGACTTGGCCGATACGCCGTTTATCCTTTTCGAGGAAGGGTTTGCACTGAATACCATGATTCAGGTGGCGTGCGACCGCAAGGGCGTTACGCCCAAGGTGACAGCACGCAGCGGTCAGGTCGACTTTATTGTGGATCTGGTTTCAGCGGGGCTGGGTGTGGCGTTTTTGCCGAGGATGCTGGCGCAGAAGCACTATCACGGCGGGATTCGGTTGGTGGCGCTGGATGAGCCGGATACGGATTGGTATATCGCGTTGGCGTGGCGCAAGGACGCGCATTTGTCGCCTGCGGCGGGGGCTTGGTTGGCGGTGGCTAGAGCAATGAGGAAGTGACCAGATCAGACGAAACGGCCCTGGTTCAAGCGACGAGCAGCCAGCCAAATCCAAAAGCCATCGTGAACCAAGACTTTCAACCGATTGGCGCGGCGGTTGGCGAAAAGATAAGCACTGTGCGGTTTCAGTGCCATCGCGCGCGTCCATGGGTTCGACGGCAAGCCAGATCGCGTCGATGCGAATCATCGCAGCAGGTCTCGAAGGAAACCTGCGCAGGCACCTGACCTCTCGACTGACCAACTTACATCTACGGTGCCACGAGCATGTGGAACTTCGATAGTGGCGTCGGGTTCGAGGCACTCCTGGATGACTTGGGCCTTGAATGATTTGAGATAGGAGAGGCGTTTTGGCTGCATGAGGAATCGGCTTAAATAGAGCTAGAAATGGTGTCCACTTAATTTGATCTGACCCCGAAATGTTGGGCGCGTTATAGATTTCTTCATCCCTGTTGATCGCCACGATCACTGTGGAGTCTTTCATACCGGCCAGGTGCTGGATCGCACCGGAAATACCGACGGCGATGTACAGCTGGGGCGCAACGATTTTGCCGGCCTGACCGTTCTGCATATCGCGACCGCCGGAAACGACGATCTTGGCAGCGGTCAGTTCCGGCCGATCGGACTTGGCCAGTTCTTCCCCGACGAAGCTGGAAATTTCCGCGTCGTGAGCAGCCGTCACCGCTTCAACAGCCGCCGAACCACCTTCACCAGCCACCGGGTCAAAACCGGTGGCACGCAAGGTGATGACCTTGACCGCTGCGTTGGACTGTAGGGTGGCAATGGCGTTACCAGCGTAGATCGGGCGCTTGAAGGTGTCAGTGCTTTCAACCGAGATGATCTCGGATATCTGGTCTACGTCCAGCTGCGCAGCAACGCGCGGCAGGATGTTCTTGCCGTTGGACGTAGCCGAGGCCAGGACATGGCTGTAAATTGTGTGTTGTTCGAGCATCAGGCTAGTCACTAGCGGCGCAACATTCGAAGCATGGCCCGTGCCGCTGGCATCTCGGCGACCACCGTCCACAAGCTATGGGCTGCCGATGACTTGACAAGCATGCAAAGGTGAAGGCCTTGCTCGCGAAACATCCGCGCTTCCATGTGTATTTCACACCGATCTCCAGCTCCTGGATGAACATGGTCGAGCGATTTTTCAGGGACATTACCGTGTTCTTACGCGACGGCAGTTTCGGCTGCGTACGCGAGCTGGAAAGCTCGATTACCACCTTCCTGGCATTACGAAACGCGCAACCGACCCGGTACGTTTGGAACGCAAAGGGAGAGGAGATTTTGAGCAAGATTCGGCGAGCACGCGATGTGATGGAAGCGCAGATGAATGGGTAAGCTATTTTGAAAACAGTACACTAGATAAATGTTTTTCAACGATGTTGGCCGATTGTTGCCTGTAGTGACTGCCTGCAAAGGCTCGAAATCTGACCCTCTCTGGTCACTTCCCGGCAAAGCCGGCTTTGCCGAAATGAACCACTGGATGCTACGCCCTGGCTTTAGCAGACGTGAGCCTGCCAAACAAACTAACCCCGTCGCTCGATATGAGCGTCGCGGCTAAGGCAACCGCTCGCCGAGGGTTGATTACCGGTGCACTCGGTTACGCCCATTGCGTTTGGCTTGGTAAAGCGCGTCATCGGCACGAGTGACAAGGCTTTCCAGGGTGTCATCGGCTTCGAAGAGTGCGACACCAAAGGAGGCCGTTATCGTGTCGAGTACTTTGTCAGCTTTACGAGCCTTGATCCGTAATGACTGGATTTTCAGGCGCAGTTGCTCGGCGAAGGCATGGGCGCTGCCGAGATCGGTGCACTGGTTCAGGATGACGCAGAACTCTTCACCGCCGTAGCGGGCCGCCGCAGCGTGAGGGGGAAGTGAGTCCCGTAGCACCTGGCCGACGTGTTGGAGCACGCGGTCACCTAAAGGGTGACCGTACTGGTCATTGAATTGCTTGAAGTGATCGATATCCAGCATGACCAAGGCCACAGTCTGGGGCGCGTTGCTTAGCGCTTGCTCCAGCAGCCGGGTGAAGGTATCCCGGTTGAACACCTGGGTCAGACCGTCCAGCGTCGCGGCCAGCTGGGCACGTTCAAGCTTGCCTCGCAGGTTCTTGATTTCACTTTGAGCAGCATGCAGCTGGGACAGGAAAAGCTCTTGCTGATCCTGCATGAGCTGGGTGCTCTGTTGCAGCTCGCTGAGTATGCTGGGTAATCGATCATCGATCGGCTCATCAAGCATTTCTAGGCAATACCCAAGGCTCGCCTGAAAGTTGATATTGCCCTTCACGTTATGCGAAACGTCGCGCTCCATGCCGTCTACCAGACTGATCGCTTGTTGCTGACCGATGCGGGCATCCTCCAGTTCGTCGTGGATGATGTATTCGCGAAAAAGCTTGGCAGCGGACTCCGGGGGGAAATAGTCGAAGTCTCGGACAACCCGATCCAGGTGGCGATTGAGTTCTGGTGCCTGGCCTTTGCTGTAGGTGTACCAGAGGGCGTAGTGCACCGGGTTGGGCGCAATGTTATGACGCACCATCAAAGGTACAGCTTGCTTCAGCAGGGCCGCTGCCTCGCGGGTATCTTCTGGATAGAGTGCCAGGGCAGTCGCACGCTTCTTTGATGGGTTCATAACGTCACTGTTGTTGTTTATTTTTGGCGAATATACAGCAAGGTTCCACCGTTCGCGACGACTCACAAAACAAGCAGGGTTTTGTATAAATAAACAGGCCCGGAAGGCTCATCTACAGTACGTAGATTGCACCTCCAGGCCTGTCTCTTCGCCCGTCACTCAAGGTTCAGCGGCTCAGTCCTTCACGCCAACAACCGATGGCAGAAGTACACCACCAGCACACCCGCAGCCAACGTCACATACGGCAATATGCCTGCGCGCCTGGCGCCGTCATCTGCCTGGATATACAGGTCGGTCATCATGGCGGCCGGGAAGCGGCCCTTGTCTTGTACGTAGTGCCGATAGAAGAACACCGGGATGATCAGCAGCGCCAGCAGCACGCCGGTGAACAGGGTGCCTGCGCCCCAGATGTCGGCGCCAAGGCCCATGCACGCGAGGTTGACGAAGCTCAGTACGCCCCCCAGGACCAGCAACACGGTTGGCGCTTTGTACGGGCGCACCCAGTCCGGGCGGTCCATGCGGTGGATCCAGCCGGCGTTGAGGTTGAGGAAGTTGAAGATGATGTAGCTGACGTTGGACGCCGCGAGGACGAACACGTAGTCGGACATCAGCAACAGCAGCAGGTTGAACGACAGGTCGGTCCACATGGCTGCGGTGGGGGCACCGTGTTCGTTGGTGCGGCCCAGGTATTTCGGCAGCCAGCCATCCACGGAGGCCTGGTACAAGGTGCGCGACGAGCCGGACATCGAGGTCATGATCGCCAGCAAGGTGGCGAGGATCAGCATAATCAGGACGATATTGGCGACTAGCTTGCCGCCACCGATGCTGTCGGCCATGGCCTGACCCACGCCCATGCCACTGTAGATAGCCGGGGACAGCAGGCCGCTGTAGACCGCTGGGGTGGTGATTACGCCGTTGGCATCCACCACCGCCGCGCTGACCAGTTGACCGAGACCCAGGCTGCCCTGAAATGCCATGGGCACTAGGGTGAACACCAGAATGCACAGCAGACCGGCATAGAAAATCGCCTTGAAGGTGTCACGCTTAGGGTCTTTGAACTCGCGGGTGTAGCACACGGCGGTCTCGAAACCGTAGGTCGACCACGCGGCCATGAACAAGCCACCGGCCATCAACGACCAACCGGAAATGTCCCAGGCGCCATCAATGACCAGCCCGCCAGCATCGTGAGCCAAGGGATACAGCGGCAGGAAGTTAGCGTGGGTGGCATCGCCGGTCAGCAACGGCACCACGCCGACCAACAGCAGCGGGATCAGTGAGGTGACGCCGAGGATCAAGGTCAGGCGCGCCGAGCGCAGGATGCCGCCGTGTTGCACCGCGAACACCCCGAGCAGAATCACCACGCCCACGAGGAAGGTTGCGTTCAGGCGCAGGGACAACCCGCTTTTGATCCAGCCAAGGTCCAGCAGCGTTAACTGCCACGTATTGATCAGTGCATCGGGTGCAAACAACGCAGTGAGGATATAGCCGGCCGCCAGCCCCGAACCAATGGATAGCACCGGCGACCACGCCAGCCAGTTGCACCACACGGACACCGGGGCGATCAGCTTGCTGTAACGCACCCAGGCCACGGCACCATAGACCGATGCACCACCGGATTTATGCGGAAACAACCCGGCGATTTCGGCGTAGGTGAAGGCCTGGATAAAGCCGAACAGGATCGAAATGATCCAGACGATCCATGCCGGTTTACCCACCGTTGCGGCAATCGCACCAATGGAGAACAAGACCAGTGCCGGTACGCCGCTGGCGACCCAGAACGCACCTCTCCAGTCAATTTTGCGATGCAGGCTGCCGGCCGTCTGGCCTTCCTGCGGTACGGTCTCGAACGTAGTCGCTTCCATTTCTGTTATCCCATGTGTAAGTAGAGTTGTCGGGGGCAGTCGGAAGTTGAACCAGCATCCCCTCCGTCGAGCCGGAACAGCGTATTCGGCAGACGTCAGGGTGCCGGTCAGCGAGTGCTTGCGGTCTTGTTTAAAGACTCTTGGTCTCGCTGGTTGGCAACGCAGTAACAGTGTTCGATTAACAGTGTTCGGTGCTGCAATGACGTGTTCTATCGCTTAACTGCGCACCCGGCTTTTGTCCGGGTCGTAGAAAATCGGTGCCATGACCTGGGCGTCGATACGCTTCTGCAAACCATCGACCTTGCCCACTTGCAGCGTTGTGCCCACGTCGGCACAAGCGACATCCACCCGGCACAACGCGATATTGCTGGCCAGCAACGGTGAGCGGCAGGCACTGGTGACCACGCCGACCTGCGCGCGGCCGCTGTACACGCCATCGCCGTGATGCGCGCCTTCGTTGCCACTCAATTGCAGGCCTACCAGCTTGTGCATCGGATTGGCACTGCGTCGCAGCAGGGCGTCGCGGCCGATGAAGTCGTCGGTTTTGCTCTTGAGTGGCACGCTGAAGCCGATCCCTGCTTCAAAAGGATCGGTCTGGTCGCTGAATTCGTACCCGGCAAATATCAGCCCGGCTTCGATGCGCAGCATGTCCAGCGCTTCAAGGCCCAGCGGGACGATGCCCAGCGGTTCGCCCAGTTGCCAGACGCGATCCCAGACCCGCTCGGCGTCTTGCGGCTGACACCAGACTTCATAGCCCAGCTCGCCGGTGTAGCCGGTGCGGGAAATCATCAACGGGCAACCGTCGTAGTTGTCCAGCCGACCAACCAGAAAACGGAACCAGCCCAGTGCTTCCACGGTCGGCTGAGTGGCTGGGGTCCAGACCATTTGTTTGAGCAACTCACGGCTCAATGGCCCTTGCACCGACAGGTTGTGAATCTGCTCGCTGGCAGACTTGACCCAGACTTTCATCCCGAGTTTTTGCGCTTGCTCACGCAACCAGACCCCGGCGTAATCCTCGCCACAGATCCAGCGGAAGTTGTCCTGCCCCAGACGTAAGAGGGTGCCGTCGTCGAGCATGCCGCCGTGTTCGTGGCACATCGCCGAATACACCACTTGGCCGATGGCCAGGCGCCGGACGTCGCGGGTCAGGCAGTACTGGAGCAGGGCTTCAGCGTCCGGGCCGATGATTTCGAATTTGCGCAGGGCGGTCAGGTCCATCACCGCCACCCGTTCGCGGCAGCCGTAATATTCATCGATGGCGCCGAACCCGTCATAGCGCAGCGGCAACCACCAGTTGCGGTAGTCGGTGAAGCTGCCGGTGAGGGCGCTGGTGCGAGAGTGAAAGCCAGACTCACGAGTCAGCGTCGGGTCGGCATCAGCAGTTTTTCGAGTGGCCATGGCGATAGAAAAGCGCTCCTTGTCGGAATAGACACGAATCTGGATGTCGGTCGGGTTCCAGCCGTTGGCCGGGTCAATGTCATCCGGGCACGACGAACTGGCGCAGACCAGATCGGTCATGGCCCGCAACAAAACGTAATCTCCCGGTCTGGACCAGGGTTCATCCAGGGTCATTTGCTGGTGGGCATCGATCCCTGTGTTGAAGAAAAAGTTGATGGCCGGCCAACCGCTGCGGGCTTGTACCCCGAAGGATTCCAGCGCGCGACTGATGTTGTCACTGCAGTTGTCGTGCCCAAAATAGCCGTGACTTTCGTAGTAGCGAGCGGCGCACGCCAGGGCAAAGGAGTCATGGCGGCCCACGGTGTCGCGCACCACTTCCAGCATGGGCTGCATCTGCCGGTCGAAAAACTTGGCGAACAGGCCCGGAGCGGGGTAGGCGTTACCGTTGAGGGTCCGCGTGACGGTTTGGTCCAGGTCCAGCTCTTGCTGGCGATCCAGTGCCCGGCGATTGAGGGCGACGAAATCCGAGCATTGCCGTCCGGCAACGTCAAGCACCTGGATGTACTGGCCCTGGCGCACGGTGTAGCTGTGCGCAGTGCCCGCGCGAACGGTGAACTCCTGCAGCGGCTCACCTAACGGCTCGGGCAGGGGCGGGACCAGAATCGACGAGGGATTGGCCCGCTGCACGATCAGTCGCAACTCGCTGGCCGTCTGTTGCAGATCGACCGCGCCGGGCTCACTCGGCGCAGCGACGATGACCAATAATGATTCGCCCGCCACGAAGCTGCGGCTGTACCCGGCAGGTGAGTCTTCGTCCCACAGCGAAGTCGAATCGGGAAGTCGATGCGGATCGACGCCGCGCTTGCCCAGCGCTTGCACAATGCGTCGGGTTTGCAGGCTGGGTTCAGCGAGCTGCGTCGCGATAAACCGGCACCCCCATGTAGCCACCAGCCCCAACGCCGCCAGGGTTGTGCGCCCTACTCGGTCGAACGCCAGCAGCTCGCAGGGTTGCAACCCTTCGATATCGATCACTTGCAGGGTGTCGCCGGGTTCCAGGGCGATCAGCGTCAGGCCGCCACCGGCTACCCGATAGCGCTCAATCGCGGGCGCCCGGGCAAACAACCCCGGTTCCCAAGGGTGCGAAACACTCGGTGCACTCATGCGGATGCTCCTTTATCTGGCGTACAGGCTCAGCCGACGGATTTGATGGCAGTGGGCACATCGCCCAGATACGCGGCCATGGAGTCGTCCAGTGCTTCGAGCCAGGGCGTGTGATGGGGCGGTGATTGGGTGCCGGTCATCAGCGAGCGATAGGACTTGTCGCGATACCCCATGATGTTTTCGGCTTTGTCGTGCTTCCAGTTCAGGAAGGTGTCGTTGACGGCGGGGATATCGAAGCTCGGGTAGTCAGTGGCATCCACCAGTTGCTGAATGTATGAGCCTTGGAATTCGAACATTTGCGGGGTGGTTTCCAGCGCCAGCTCACGCGCTTGCCATTGTTTGCTGTCAGCGATCATGTGGGTCTGATCGGGCAGGTCGATGCGTTTCAGAATCACGTCGCGGGCATACCAGGCCTGAGCGTCGAACATGTTGAACGAGTACCACTGGTCCTGCATGCCGAGGTACATCATCTGCGGGTTGGATTCCCAGAAAATGCCCTTGTACAGGTTCATCGGCCACAGACGGTTGTCGGTCTTGAGGCACAGTTCGTCCGGCAGGAACGGGAAGTTATGTTTGTAGCCGGTGCAGAGGATCACCGCATCGATGTGCTTGTGGCTGCCATCGATGAAGTACGCGCGGTTTTTCTCCAGGCGTTGCAGCAGCGGCTTTTCTTCCCAGTTGGCAGGCCAGTCATACGCCATCGGCTCGGTGCGGTAGCAACTGGTAATGCTGCGGGCGCCGTATTTGTAGCATTGCGAGCCGATATCCTCGGCCGAGTAGCTGCTGCCGATCAGCAACAGATCCTTGCCCTTGAATTCCAGCGCATCGCGGAAATCGTGAGCATGCAGGATGCGCCCGCCGAAATGTTCGAAACCGGGAAAATACGGCATGTTCGGCGTCGAGAAATGGCCGCTGGCGTTGATGACGTAATCGAACTCTTCCGAGGTCCGGGTATTGCTGTTGTGGTCTTGGGCGACGACTGTAAAGCGCTTGCTTTGCGGGTCGTAGCTGACGTGGCGCACCGCGTTATTAAAGCGGATGTAATCGCGAACCCCGGCCTTTTCGACGCGGCCCTTGATGTAGTCCCATAGCACTTCCCGTGGTGGATACGAGGCTATCGGGCGGCCGAAATGCTCCTCAAAGGTGTAGTCCGCAAACTCCAGGCACTCTTTTGGGCCGTTGGACCACAGGTAGCGGTACATGCTGCCGTGGACCGGCTCGCCGTTTTCATCCAGGCCGGTGCGCCAGGTGTAGTTCCACATGCCGCCCCAGTCTTGCTGTTTCTCGTAGCAGACCAGCTCGGGAATTTCTGCTCCCTTGTCCCTGGCCGATTGAAAAGCCCGGAGTTGCGCCATACCGCAAGGGCCAGCGCCGATGATTGCAACGCGTAGGGTCATGTTCGTGCCTCGTGTCTTGGGTCTGTCTGAAATGGGCGATGAGTCGTTGAAGCCTTGGCTCATCAACGAAAAATTACCGTCTTGTCCTGGTTGATGAACACGCGGTGTTCCAGGTGGTATTTCAGGGCTTTGGAAAGTGCGACGGTTTCGGTGTCGCGACCGATGGCGACCAGCGCATCGGGCAGATAGGTGTGGTCCACACGCTGGATTTCCTGCTCGATGATCGGGCCTTCGTCGAGGTCGGAGGTGACGTAGTGGGCGGTGGCGCCGATCAGCTTCACGCCGCGCTCGTAAGCCTGGTGATAGGGCTTGGCGCCTTTAAAGCCGGGGAGGAACGAATGGTGGATGTTGATCGCGCGGCCGGACAACTGCTTGCACAGGTTGTCCGACAGAATCTGCATATAGCGGGCGAGGACTACCAGGTCGGTCTCGGTCTCTTCGACGATTCGCAACAGCTCGGCTTCCTGGCTGGATTTACTGTCTTTGGTCACCGGCAGATAGATAAAGCGGATGCCCTCGCGTTCGGCCATCGGCCTCAAGTCCAGGTGGTTAGAGACAATGGCGGTGATTTGCATGTCCATCTCGCCTTTACGGTGGCGATACAGGAGGTCGGTCAAGCAGTGGTCGAACTTGCTGACCATCAGCAGTACGCGGGCCGGCTTAGCCGAACTGAACAGTTGCCATTGCATGTCGAAACCACCCGCCAGTTCGGTCATGCCCTGGCGTAACGCAGCGGTGTCACCGACCACGTTCTTGTTGAAGCGAAACACCGCACGCATGAAAAAACGTCCGGTGAATTCGTCATCGAACTGCGACAGTTCGCTGATATAGCAAGCCTGTTCGGCCAGCCAGGACGTGACCGCTGCAACAATGCCTGAGGCGGCAGGGCAACTGATCTTGAGGATGTAATGCTCGTGTGACGTGTCCATCAGGGTCTCCCTCGTAGTTGAAGTGGCGCAGGCGGTCGATCAGCCTTTGGCAGTGCGTTTGGTTTTTTCCGGGTCATCGAAGGGCAGGGCGTGGGTCATGGCGCTGGCCTCCAAACTGCCGCGCACCTGTAGGGCAACGCCTGGCGCCGCGCAGTCAACTGCAATGCGGGCGATGGCCATGGAGCGTTTGCTCAGGCGTGAATACATGCCACAGGTGATGACGCCGACCTGTTTGCCGTCGTGCCACAGGGTGTCGCCGGCATCAGCAGCGCGGGCGCCTTCGATCAGCACGCCGGCAATCTTGAAGCGCTCTTGGCCGCGCAGACGGAAGTGTTCGTGGGCGCCGCGGAAGTCCTGTTTCTCCGGGGATACGGTGAAATCCAGACCCAACTCCCACAACGTGTCGCCGGCCTTTTGATCGGCGAAGGGGTACATCTGCGAGTTGTCATAGGGGAAGAACATCAGCGCGCTTTCCACCCGCAACCAGTCAAGGGCGGTGAAGGCGCACGGAATGATGCCCATGCTCGCGCCCTGTTCGAGGATCTCGTCCCACAACAGCGGGGCATCAGCGGCTTTGCAAAAGATTTCGTAGCCACGTTCGCCGGTATAGCCTGTGCGGGAAATCATCACCGGACGGCCGAACAACTTGGTTTGCAGATGGTGGAAATACGGCAGCTGACGGATGCCCGGTACGTGTTCGGCGAGGAAGTCCACTGCCAGCGGCCCTTGCAACGACAGGTCATGCAGGTCGTCGTCGAACAACACCGCGACCTGACGGCCTTGTGCTGCGCGTACCAGCATCTCGTAGCCAGTGCCTGCGCCGTGGACCACCATGAACGCATTGGGGCCGGTACGGTAAACGATGCAGTCGTCGACAAACTTGCCGTCCTCATCAAGCATCGAGGCATACACCGATTTGCCGGGGTAGAGTTTGGCGATATCACGGGTGGTCGCCCATTGCAGCAGGCTTTCTGCGTGAGGGCCGACGTAATGGACCTTTTTCAGTCCCGATACATCCATCAGGCCAGCGCGTGTGCGGATCGCCTGATGGTGGTCGGCGAGGTCTGTGGCATAGGTCCAGGCGGTGCCCATGCCGTTCCAGTCTTCAAGCTGAGAGCCAAGCGCGCGGTGACGTTCAGCCAATGCGGAGATGCGCCATGAATGGGCCATGTGGTGATTCCTTGTCTGGAAAAAGGGCAACGAAAAGTGTTCGGGTCAGCTTTTCAGGAGTGGGTATCGAAGCGGCTTAGCCACTCGACCAGGGTTTGCCGATAGCGGGTCATGCCCTTGTAGTCGGCGATGGGGTCGGGCAAATCACGCAGCACCCGGTGCAGACGGCAGCCCCAGCCGGGGTGGCTGACCAGTTCGTTCATGCTGATCAGGTAGGTGCGAATGCTGAACATCAGGCCGTTGCTGCGGGGCAAACGCGCCATGAATTGCAGTTCCACACGCAGGTGCACGAGTTGCCCGACGTTGTCGGCAGTGACACTGCCGCGTTCGGCACCCCATTCGTGAAAGGTCTCGGGCGAAGAGTCCAGGCGCGGATTGATGGTCAGCGTCCAGTTCAACCGACGCACGGGGTGATCCACTTGAATGTTGAGCAGATGCTTCAGCGCCCGCTCGAAAATACCCAATTGGTTGGCCATCGGAACCGGTGAGTGCCATTGCTTGAAGCTCATCCCTGCGTCGAAAGCCAGGGACCAGTCAGCCGGGTTGGTGACCATTCCTGCGTCCATGAACAGATCGCCGTCACGCTGGTCGAGCAAGGCGATGTCGCCTTGTACCTGGCGGGTGACGAACTCCAGAGGTTCGCAGGGCAGGGTCGAGGCATCGCCGAAGGTAAACGCCTGATCAATGTCCAGCGCCTTGTTACGCCAATGCCAACGATCCCCGTTGCAGCTCAGTTCGAACCACTGCGGGTAGTCGGCGGACAGATGCTCCATGAACATTTGCAAGGCATCCCAGGCCGCTTCCTGCATATGCGGCATGACCAGATAGCGGGTTGGGTCTCTGTCCAGAACCAGGGCGCGCTCGGCCATTTCCGAACGGTAATGCTCGTCGATGTCGAACCAGTGCTGGTAAACCGACCCCGATTCTTTGGCACGTGCCGGTTCGATGTTCACCGAGTACATGTAGCTGTCTTCGATGAACGGAAAGGGGAATCGCTCGATGGCGAATGCACTGTTGCGAAAGCTGAACGTATCCCGGTAGCTTTCCAGAGGGCTGAATTGAACGGTCATGGTCGACTCCTAGAGGTCCAGCAAAACGGAAGAACCGCAGGCGCGAGAGACGCAGGGCATAAGGAATTCAGCCTGCTCGGCAGCGCTGAGAACATGGTCGCGGTGTTCAATATCGCCCTTGAGGTGGCGCGTGGCGCACTGCCCGCAGACCCCGCCACGGCACAGGTTGGGGATTTCCACACCGGCTGATTCCAGCGCCTCGAGCAGGCTTTGCTCGGCGCTGACCTGAATCCGCCGTCCGCTGCGCGCCAGCTCCAGGCTGAACGGCAGGCCCGGCTCCGCACCGCTAAAGGCTTCCCAATGCACTCGGCCCTCCGGCCAGCCAAGGGCTTTGGCCTGTTCCTTTACGCCCATCAACAAGCGTTCCGGGCCGCAGACATACACATGACTGCCCAATGGCCGCGCGCTGAGCACTGCCGCCAGATCCAGGGTTTCGCCAGCGCTGCGGTCATAGCCATGCAGACACGTACCCAGGCGTTGTTGCAGTTCGTCGGTGTAGGCGTCGGTCAGGCCTTTGCGGTAGGCGTAATGCAGCTCGAAATCGGCGTTACGTTGTTCCAGCGCAGTGATGTAAGCCAGGAACGGCGTGATGCCGATGCCGCCAGCAATCAGGATGTGCTGGCGGGCGGCTGAGTGCAGGGCAAACAGGTTGGCCGGGGGCGAGATGCGCAGGCTGTCGCCGACCTGCACCTGTTGATGCAAAAACCGAGAACCGCCACGGGAGTCGTCCTGCAAACGCACGGCGATGCGGTAGTGGTGGAGGTCGGCAGGGTCGCTGGTCAGCGAGTAAGCATTGCGCAGATTGCGTTCACCTAACGGCAGATGGACCTGCACGTGACTGCCCGCGGAAAACCCCGGCAAGCGTCCGGAAGGATTGACAAACGTGAGCTCGCGAATCACTGGGGTCAGCATTTTTGCGTCGGTTATCCGCACCTCCAGAACCGAGCTCATGGTCGTGCTCCTGACTTGGCTTGCGAGTAGGGCTGATCGGGGTTTTCGCAGACGCCCAGGTAAGCCCCCAGACGTTGGGAAAAATGCTCACGCACACCCAACAGGACGTGGCAGTGGACGCAGGTCACCTGGCCTTCGGGACCACTGTCCTGAAGGCTGGCGCAGTGCACGCAATACACCCGGCGTTTTGTCGGTCCGGATTCGATCAGGTCGATTTCGTCGTCGTGCATTCCCGCCGCGTGAGCTATGCCGTGGATGTGCCAAAGAAACGCTTCGTCTCCGAGGATATAAAGGTGGGTGCCGATCGCTGCAGCATGGAGCAACCCTTTTAGTTGCTGCTCAAATCCATCTACTCCGGCGCAGAGCACTCGGGGGGCGGGCAGCGTGGTGTGATCAAAGTGCTGGATCAAGTGCCCGAGCGCTTTTGAAGTGGCGGACTGCGTCACCAGAATGTGATGCAGTGCATGGGTACGCAGCATCGGTTCGCGGTACACCGGCACACTATGCGGTCTGTACGGCGCAGCGCTTTGTGTCTCAGTCATTGCAGCCCTCCTGGTGGTTCAGTATTTCAAAATCGGTCGATTGAACGTCCTGATCTGGTGCGCAGGCCGGGCGTTTGGCCTTAGCCTAGTGCGCTGCTTTTCGGTGATTTACCGTGCGCAGGATCGGTGTCGTTGTTTCCTGGTGGGGAAGATAGTTTCCCAAAAGGAATTACTGCTCAATCTAGAAAAAGAGATATCTCTTTTGGAGTAGTCCGCCGCTAATCACCGCGAAGGCATGGAAGTTGCTCGGCAAACGCCATAGATTTCCAAAGGGCAGGCGGATGTCATTGAAAGCTCCAATGCGACCCGGGTGGTTGGGCCAATGGTTCCTGCGCACGCGACCACGTCAGGTGGACGACGTGCGCGCCTTGCTGGCCAAACTGCCGCTATGCCTGGCACGCGCAGACGATGCTTTGCCCCATTTTCTCGACCGATTCGAAGCGCTGAACCCTGGTAGCAAGCTGGGGGTGTTGTTGCCTGGCGAAGACTTCGGTCCCAAGCGCCGGACGATGGTCAGCCCGTGTGATGAGGTCTCCAGTTGCCCGTGGCGCGACGGCGAGATGGCTGAAGCACCGTTGGCGTGTCCGGCGTGCCAGCGCCGCGGGCGTCATCGATTGCTGACCGCTCTGCCGGGCACTGCACCCGGCAAGCGCGGAGTCTTGTTGCTGGACACGCCATACCCTGCCAGTCGCGGGTTTCATGGCTTGTTGGGGGAAACGGCACGGGTGGTGGGGGTGACGATGCAGTTGCTGTGTCACAAGCGTGAGCAGCAACGCAAAGAGGCAACGTTCCAGCACGGTGCATTGGCGCGCGAACTTCACGATTCGGTTGCACAACAATTGGGCTATCTGTCGTTTCAGGCCAGCCTGATGCAGGCAGCACTGCGTGAGCCCGAGCAGGCTGCCGTTCTGCTGACCGATTTACGCGGCGGGTTGAGCCAGCTTCAACGCCAGGTGCGCGAGCTGATCACCAGCGCTCGCCTGACCATGGATGGACGCTCGCTGCGTCAGGCATTGGCTGATTCCGTGGCCGAGTTTTCCCGACGCTGCATCATCGTGTTCGAGCTGGACAATCGTTTGACCGAAGATGCGCTGTACCCGGAAACCGAATTGCAAATTTTACAGATCATCCGGGAAGCATTGGCCAACGTGGTGCGGCACTCCCACGCCCGGCATGTGCGGATCGAACTGCGCCAGACGCCGCAAGGCGAGATTTCGGTGACTGTCGAAGATGACGGCATCGGCTTGAGCCCCGCGTCGCTGGAGGAGAATCATTATGGCCTGGCGATCATTCGTGAGCGCGCCTCGACCATCGGCGCACAGCTGTCCATCGAAACTATCCGTCCTCACGGCGCTCGCGTGCACCTGAGCCTTATCCAGAACAATGACGACCCACTGAGGCGCTTCGATGAGCAGCACGACCTTATTGTTGATCGATGACCATCCCTTGTTCCGCAAAGGGCTGGCGCAATTGTTTGCCGCCAGCGATGACTTCGATGTGGTGGGCCAGGCCGCCAGCGGCAGGGAAGGGATCAACCTGGCCCTGCGCCTGGCGCCCAAGCTGGTCCTGCTGGACCTGCATATGCCGGGCTTGAGTGGTTTGCAGGTGCTCGACGAGATGAAGCAGTTGGGGCTCGAGTGCCAGATTGTGGTCTTGACCGCTTCGATGGATCGCGGCGAGTTGCTGACTGCCTTACGCCTGGGCGCCAGCGGCTATGTCTTGAAGGAAACCGAGCCGGAAGCGCTGCTGGCGTACATGCGCAATTGCAGCAAAGGCGCGATTGTCCTGGATGACTGTCTGGTCTCGCTGCTGGCCGGGCACAACGACATCAGTGCCGATGCAGCGCTGGACGGGGTGGAAGACTGCGGCCTGACTGATCGCGAGGCACAAACGCTGGCATTGATCGCCTCGGGCATGAGCAATAAACAGATAGGTCGTGAGCTGGGTATCAGCGACGGCACGGTGAAAATCTACGTGAAGAACCTGTTGCAGAAGCTCAATCTGCGTTCGCGACTGGAGCTGGCAGCCTGGGTGCACAAGGCTGCATCAATGAGAAAAGAGGAGCGGCATTGATGGCCGAGCACAGCGCGACAACGCTTGAGTCAATATTCACCCGCCAGGCACTGCAGTATCTGGATGTATTCCCCATCGCCTTGCTCGAACTCACTGACAAAGGCGAGATCACCCACTACAACGCCGCCTGGGCCGACCTGATGGAGTTGCCGGGTGATGAACGCAACATGGTTGAATACGTGCATCAGGAAGACCGTTCCCTGTGGCGGCAGGCGTTGTATGAATTACGCCGCCGCCCTGATATTTCCTTCAATCAGCGCCTGCGTTTCGTGCATCCCCAAGGTGAGCTGCGTTGGTTCGACATCAGCCTGAAACGGCGTGATGTCAGGTTTTATCTGGTGGTCAACGACATCACCCAGCACAAGCGCCGGGAGATTGCCTTGCAAGCCAGTCAGCGCAGCGCCCTCAGCCTGCTGGACAGCATGCCCGGCCTGATTTATCGCGGCCGCAATAACCACGACTGGACCATGGAGTTCGTCAGCGCCGGCTGTCTGCAGCTCACCGGTTATCCCGCCGAGCGCTTGATGGACAGCCACGACTGCACCTACAACAGCCTGATCCACCCCGACGATGCGGATTACGTCTGGCGTGAGGTTCAATACGCCTTGTCCCGGTACCAGCCCTACGAACTCAGGTACCGGATTCGCTGCGCAGACAACTTGATCAAGAACGTCTGGGAAAAAGGCGTCGGCATCTATTCGGACAGTCGCGAGGTGTTGGGTATCGAGGGTGCGATTTTTGAAATTGTCACTCCATAGGCAGACCCGACGTGAAGGGCTGTTAGCCGGTACTTGCTATTACCTTTACGTTAACGTAAATAATGAGCTACGTGCTTTTGCCAGTGGCTCAGGTTTTGCTCTTTGCAGAGAACACCTGCCTGACCGGGCAAACTTTTCTTTACTGCCACCTGAACCGGGTGTAGACATTCTCAACAGCTTGCGTGTCTCGTCGCCAGCTCCGGGAGTGGCTCGGGGATGCACTGGGCGGACCGATTCGGAGCGCTGAATGTCGCTAATAAAAACAATAAACGCTGAGTTACAAAGCGAAGCCCGGCTGGCCCGGGAGACACTGCACGGCGAAGGTGAAGTGCCCGATGGGGTGCTGCGGGCCGAAATTGATGCCTCATGGCGGCGCAGTCTTAGCCACGGTGTGCATTTCAATAGCAAGCACGAACTCGCGCTGGAGTCGACGGCCAGTCTTGAGTTGCTGTTGGCGAGCAATCGCTTGCTTATCGACGCTGCGACGCCGGAGATCGACTATCTGGCGGCTCAGCAAGGCAAGGAAGGGCTGATTATTCTGGCCAATGCCGACGCCACCATTCTCGCCCTTGAGGGGCGCGCCGATGACCTTAAAGGCAGCGGCTTGCAAGACATCGCCCTGGGTGCCTGTTGGAGTGAGGCGGCTCGCGGCACCAATGCCTTGGGCACTGCGCTGGTCGATGCTCGTCCGACGTTGATCGATTGTGGTGAACACTTTCTGGATCGCTTGAGCCCTTTCTCGTGTACGTCTGTGCCGATTCACAGCCCCCATGGCGAGCTGCTCGGTGTGCTTGACCTGACCCGCGAAGGCCCTTTAGGGCGCGTTCAGGACAGCACTGCGCTGTTGTGCATGGCTGTCACCCAGATTGAAAGCCGGGTGTTCAACGCGACCTATCCGGATCAAATCGTCCTGGCCTTCCACAGTCGTCGCCAATACCTTGAATCCGCGTGGCAGGGTCTGCTGGCATTGGATTTGACCGGAAAGATTCTGGCGGTCAGCGCGCATGCCTGTCAGTTGCTCGGTGTGCCTCGGGCAGGGTTGGTGGGGCGGCGCTGTGAAGAGTTTCTGGGCATCGATGGTCTGCAACTGCTCGCGCGTCTGCGGCAAGGCAGCATAGGCAGCTTGCAAACCGCCAAGGGCGAGTTTTTCTATAAAGCCCTGCGCGCGCCACAACGCTCGCCTAACGTGGCCAGTGTGGCTCGGGGCGCGCCTAAAGCGGCCCCCGCGCAACCCAATCTCGAGGCGCTGGCGGGAGGTAACAGTCGGTATGCCCGCGCGCTGCGCATGGCACGCCAAGGGCTGGCGAACGAGCTGCCCGTTTTGCTGCTGGGCGAAACGGGGACCGGCAAGGAGGTTATCGCCCGGGCCCTTCACCGGGCGGGTGTGCGCGGTGATAAACCGTTTATCGCGGTGAACTGTGCAGCCATCCCTGAAGGGTTGATCGAGTCCGAATTGTTTGGTTATCGCGAGGGCGCTTTCACCGGCTCACGGCGTGGCGGCATGATCGGTCGCCTGCAACAGGCCCACGGCGGCACGCTGTTCCTCGACGAGATCGGTGATATGCCTTTGGCACTTCAGGCCCGCCTGCTGCGGGTGCTGCAGGACCGTAAGGTCGCGCCATTGGGCGCAGGCGAGGAACAGGATATCGATGTCGCACTGATCTGTGCCACCCACCGCGATCTCAAGCGTCAGGTTGAGGAAAAGCAGTTCCGCGAGGATCTTTTTTACCGGGTGAATGGCATCAGCGTGATGTTGCCCGCCTTGCGTGAGCGTGACGATTTTGATGCGCTGGTGAGCAGCTTGCTGGGCAAATTGGGCAATGTGACGGTCAAACTCTCCAGCGACTTGCAATCGTTACTGGCGGGCTACCACTGGCCGGGCAACATACGTCAGTTGGAGATGGTGCTGCGCACAGTGTTGGCCATGCGCGACGAGGGCGAAAGCGAGCTGGGGCTGGAGCACCTGCCCGACAGCATGCTTGATGACCTGAGCGCCTGTGACCGTCCTCAAACCGGCCGTATCCGCGAGAATGAACTCGAGTTGATCCGCAACTCTCTGGACAGTCATCAGGGCAACGTTTCGGCCGCCGCTGACGCGCTAGGCATCAGTCGGGCGACGCTGTACCGCAAGCTCAAACAGTTGCGCAGCTGATGCAGCGGTTGATTGTCAGGCTGGTCGACAGCAAGGACCCGCAGGCACTCCACGACGCGTTGACATGGCTGTACGGCTTCGTCCGTCCACATCGCCTGGCCATTGGCGGTTTGTTGGGCCTGTCGCTGTGCGCTTCCTTGCTGGTGCTGGTGCAACCCTGGCTGACCAAGTTGCTGATTGACGATGGCTTGCTGGCGCGTAACTTTTCGATGCTGACGCTGATCGCCGGATTGATGATCGGTGCCGGGCTGCTGGGCACGGTGTTATCCGGGATCAACCGTTATCTGTACACGCGACTGTCCGGGCGGATCCTGTTCGCCTTGCGTGACGAAATTTATCGGCATTTACAGACACTGTCGCCGACGTTCTATGGACAACGACGCATTGGCGACTTGATGTCCCGGCTTGATGGCGATGTCGCGGAGGTCCAGCGCTTTGCCGTCGATTCACTGTTCTCGGCGGTCTCCAGCATCATTGGTCTGGTCTTCGCCGTGGCGATGTTATTGGCCCTGTCCTGGAAACTGTCACTGCTGGCCGTGGTGTTGATTCCTTTGGACATCCTCTGGCTGCGCTGGATGCGGCGCAAAGTTGCGCATGAGGTCAAACAGTTGCGCGAGCGTTCGGCGGACGTGTCGTCCTTCATGGTCGAAACCCTGCCGGTGATGAAGTTCATCCAGGCGTCCGGTCAGCAGCAGCGCGAAGCACGCAGGCTGGAGTCCTTGGGGCAGGGCTACATGACTCAACTGCTGCGCCTGCAAGTCACCGAATTCTTCACCCAGGCGGTGCCCGGCACCTTGACCTCATTGTCTCGGGCCTGCGCGTTCCTGATCGGTGGTTATTGGGTGGTGCAGGGCACTTGGCAGCTCGGCGCGTTGATCGCTTTCTCTACGTACCTGGGCATGGCCGTCGGCCCGGTGCAGAGCCTGCTCGGGCTGTATGTCGCCCTGCAGCGCATGACCGTGAGCCTCGGCCGGGTCATGGAGTTGCGCGGTGAAAAGCCGGGAGTCAGCACGCCGGAGCACCCGCTGCCGATGCCCACCACGGGCGAGGTGTGGTTTCAGTCGGTGCACTTCAGCCATCCGGGGCGTCCGGCGATCCTCAAGGGCATTGATGCGCGTATCCCTTATGGCCTGAAAGTCGCCTTGAGCGGCGGCTCCGGGGTGGGCAAGTCGACGCTGATCGATCTGCTGCAACGCTTCCAGGACCCGCAAGCCGGTCGTGTCTTGCTCGACGGCTGTGATCTGCGTGATCTAGACCTGTTCGAGTTACGTCGGCGCATCGCGGTGGTCAGTCAGGACATTGTGCTGTTTCGCGGGAGCCTGGCGGACAACCTGTCCTACAGCTCGCCAAACGCCAGCCGTGCGGCGATTGCCGAAGTCGCTCATCTGGCTCAATTGGACAGCCTGATCGAGTCCCTGCCCGAAGGCCTCGACAGTCCGCTCGGCGAGCGAGGACAGCAGCTTTCCGGTGGGCAGAAACAACGAATCGCCATCGCCCGCGCACTGTTGCAAGACCCTTTGATTCTGGTCCTCGATGAAGCCACCTCGGCGGTAGACGAAGCCACCGAGCGTGAAGTCATTTGCGCCATTGACCGGCTGTTTGCCGGGCGGACACGGATTTTAATCAGTCATCGTCCATCGACGCTGGCGGATGCGGACCTGCGTTTTCACATGGTGGACGGCGTGCTTACGTCGTCGACAGTCGTCCATGAGGCCTGAATCGCTTATCCAGCCTGTGCGCATCGGCATCGTCGACAGCGGCCATTCGCCCGCGCAACAGCGTCGGGTGGTTGCCAGTCGACGCTTCTTGCTGGTGGAGCAGGGGTTGGCAGAGGATGAGGTGCTGGAGGATGAACTCGGGCATGGCAGTGCGATCATCGATGCTATTTGCCGACACGCACCCGAGGCTGAGTTTTGTGTGGCCCAGGTCTTCGATAAACGTGGGGTCACCAGTGCGATGCAAATCTCAAGCGCGATCGATTGGCTGGCTGAACACGAAGTTCGCCTGATCAACTTGAGCCTGGGGATGCGTCAGGACCGAAGTCTGCTGCGTGAAGCCTGTGCGGCGGCGCTGAAACGTGGGGTATTGCTGTGCGCCTCAAGTCCGGCTCAGGGCGAGGCAGTATTTCCGGCGAGTTACCCGGGTGTCGTGCGGGTTACCGGCGATGCACGCTGTGGTGAGCAGGATTGGTCGTGGCTTAACAGCGCCCAGGCGGATTTCGCCGCGTGCGTGCGTGGCACGTTGGCCGGGCAGTCCGGTGCCAGCCTGGGTTGCGCGGCCTTGAGCGGGCATATCGCCGCGTATCTGGCTGAACAACCGCACGCCTCTAACTCGGAGATCATCGATTGGCTAAGGGCCTATGCCCGTTACCGTGGTCCTGAGCGGCGGGTCGGGCCATGAGTACGATTCTGATTTTAGGCGCCGGGCCTGCGGGCGCGGCGGTCGCATTGGGCCTGCGCCGGCTCGGTTACCCGGTCTCGATAGTCAGCGAGTGGCGACGCTTCCCCGCACTGGAAGGTGTATCGCTGAGGGTGTTGGAGGCGTTGCGTGCGGCGGGCCTGGAGCATGCGCTGGCAGATGCTACGCTGCCGTCCCAGCGTCAGGTGTCCTGGAATGGTCAGCAGCACGCACAAAATATTGAATGGCTGCTGGATCGCCCACGGTTTGATCGCGGCCTGCGCGAGGATCTGCAGCGTGCCGGTGTCGAGCTGATCGAGGGGCGTGTGCTGGCGGTACAGTCGACTGCCTCGGGGCATCGGGTGCAGATTGAAGGCCACGCCGATCTTCAGGCGGACTTTTTGGTCGAGTCACGCGGTCGTCAGGCACCCGCGCTGGGTAAAGGTCTGCGCGGGCCGGAAACCGTCAGTCTGCTCAACCGCTGGCAGGGCGTGCCGGGGGCGACCGCGAGTGCGGTCGAAAGCATCGAGCAGGGTTGGGTCTGGATGGCGCGCCAGGCCGATGGGTGTTGCTATTGGCAACTGACGGTGGACGTGGCCAGCGCCGAATTGCCGGGTAAAGCCCAGCTACTCGACTACTGTCGGGAGAGGCGCCAGGCATCGGCGCTGGCGACGGCATTTTTTGCCGACGGCACCGAGGTTGATGTGCACCTGCATGCCCGCAGCAGCACGGCCATTCTTTGCCCGCAGGTGTGCGGTGACAACTGGATTCGGGTCGGTGATGCCGCCATGGCGGTGGACCCGCTGTCGGGCAACGGTATCTTCCAGTCACTGTCCTCGGCGCTCCAGGCCCCGGTGGTGATCAACACCTTATTGCGAGCGCCTGAACGTGCGGCGTTGGCCCAGCAGTTTCACCGGCAACGGGTCGAGCAGTTGTTTTTACGGTTCGCCAGGATCGGGCGTGATTTTTATGCCGATGAGCAGCGTTGGCAGGATCAACCTTTCTGGAAGGCGCGTCGCCAATGGCCGGACGCTGATCTGGCGCACAAACCGGCTGATTTCGCGGCCATCAGCCTGCAGCGGGCCCCGGTATTGCGCGACGGTCTGGTGGATGAGGCTGAAGTGGTGGTGACGGCGGATCAACCGCTGGGGGTCTGGCACTTGCAAGGCATCGAGCTAGCACCGTTGGTCCTTCGCCTGCAAACAGAGCCCGCGCAGCAGGTGCTGGCGGATTTGTCGAAAGAACAGGAGCATCTAGTGCGCAGTTGGCTGCTCAGCCAGGGCTACCGTCCTTAAACACCCTCCGGCAGTGAGCCTGTCGGAGGGTGTTGCTGGCTTACAGTTTGATCAGCACGGATTTCAATTCGGTGTAGTGCTCGATGGCGGCGTAGCCCATCTCCCGGCCGACCCCGGACATTTTGTAGCCACCGAAAGGCAGCGCCGGATCGAGCGCGCTGTGGCAATTGACCCACACCGAGCCGGACTTGATCCGGGGGATCATCCGGTGCACGACTGCCAGGTCGTTTGACCAGACGCTGGCGCCCAGCCCGTAGGGACTGTCGTTGGCCAGACGCAGGGCATCGGCTTCATCATCGAAGGGAATCGCCACCAGTACCGGTCCGAAAATTTCTTCCTGGACCAGCGGGTTTTTCTGATCGACACCGACGATCACGGTGGGCTTGACGAAGAATCCCGGCCCGAACTGTTCGCCGCCACAGGCGATGGTCGCACCGCCCTCACGGCCCATCTCGATGTAGCGCGACACCCGCTCTTGTTGCCGGGCCGAGATCAAGGGGCCCATGTCCACGCTAGGGTCCAGGCCGTTACCCAGCTTCATCGCATTGGCGATATCCGAGATGTCGGCGACCACGTTATCGAAGTGCTTGCGCTGCACATACAGCCGCGAACCGGCACAGCACACTTGGCCCTGATTGAAGAAGATGGCGCTGGCAGCCCCGGCGGCAGCGGCCGCGAGGTCCGCATCACCCATGACGATGGTCGGTGACTTACCGCCCAGTTCCAGGGTGACACGGGTCATCGAATCCATCGCGATCTTGCCGATCTGCTTGCCGACGGCGGTGGAGCCGGTGAAGGTCAGTTTGTCGACCAGTGGATTGTGCGTCAGGGCGGAGCCGGCAGTGATGCCGGTGCCGGTCACCACGTTGAAGACCCCGGCCGGGTAACCGGCTTCGAGTGCCAATTCCGCGAGCTTCAGGGCGCTCATTGGCGTTTCGTCAGCGGGCTTGAGTACCACGGTGCAGCCCGTCGCGAGGGCTGGGCCGAGCTTCCAGCAGGCCAGCAGCAGCGGGAAGTTCCAGGCAACGATAGCGCCCACCACACCCACGGCCTCACGGCGGATAAAGCTGTGAAACTGATCGTTGGGCATCAAGGGCATCGAAACTTCGACGCTGGAACCTTCGATTTTGGTCGCCCAGCCGGCCATGTAGCGCAAGAAGTCGATGGACAGCTGCACATCCATGACCCGCGCTACCGCCGCGCTCTTGCCATTGTTCAGACATTCAAGCTGGGCCAGTAGCTCGGCATCGCGCTCCAGCAGGTCGGCGAGTTTCCACAGCAGGTTCTGCCGCTCACGGGGCCGGGTCCGGCTCCAGGCCGAGTCATCAAACGCGTGGCGAGCTGCGAGTACCGCGCGATCGACATCGTCCGGCGTCGCGCAGGGCACAGTGCAGAGCACTTCACCGCTGGCGGGGTTATGCAACGTCATGACGTTGCCGTCGGCGGCCTCGACCCACTCGCCATTGATCAGCATGCGGGGTACACGTTTTATAAAGGCAACAGTGGCGGGTAGCAGGGATGAATGGTTCAGCATAGGAGTGACCTCTTGTTATTCGAGTGGATGCGAGGTCTTTCGCAACGGCTGTGCCAAGTCGACTTGACGGGTTAACTGATTGATTTAAATAATTATTATTTGATCGGTTGAAAACGGTGGGCAGTTTGAGTGTCGCAAACTGCGACAGATGATTAAATTTAAGACCCTGATTTTGCTGGGCTTTAGGTACCTCGGTAGTGGTCAGCTGATACTGGACACAGTTTTAAGTTTTTCTTCGGTTTTCGCCGGGGCCAGATCTGGCGGGTATTTTCGCCTAAATGGGGGTGGCCATAGATTTCATTAGACCACTGCAGTCAGGGGGTGACGGCATATTCCAGGGTGCGTTCGGAGTTTCGCTCGCGCGCGCTTTTTTATGCCGATATTTTAATGCTAGTCACGTCTTCGTTACTGGGCGAGAACGTTACTGATTGCATTAACCGCCAATTGTGAGCCTTTGGCATTCAAGTGATTGTAGTCCATGTAATAGGAATGGGTGTCGCCTATCAGACACACCTGTTGTTGACAGAAAATATTGTCCAGCGTGACCAGTCTTATTTTATTTTGCTCGCTGTCTAGCTCGAAAAGATGACGAGTGAATTGCTGAAGTTGATTGTGTTTTGACAGTGGCACGGACAGCTCGCTTACCCTCTGTAGTATGTTCTCGTCGCTCGATCCTGTTCCGCGGGCGAGTTGGTAATAAAGGTTTTTCGGATCGACCATCTGCTGCGGAACCTGAGCCACTATGTAAAGATGGGTGCCTAGCGCCTGGTAAGCCTCGACGGTTTTATTCAGGGCCTTCTCAAACACAGCCCTTGATGCTTCTTTGGTTTTTTCCTGGGTGTCTTGGGACACAAGAAAATAGCTGCTCTTTTTCCACTTGTCGTAATCGCCATCCGTATAAAGCGTCCAGCGTGAGACAAGAATTACCGTCTTGATGCCGTTCATTTTTACATAGTCATATTCGCGTCTCGCGAGGGCTTCGCACACGCCCACAACATAATTGCCAGCGAGAACATCCACACCCAACAGTGGAGGGCAGCCAGCCAGACCGATATGCACAATGGTTTTCCCCCGCTCTTTGCCTGCGGTGTCGAAGGCGGGCAATAGCACTTCTGCGTGGCTGTCGCCAAATACAGCAACCTCCGGGGTAGCGTTTTTGTCGACCGCCCCAAATAAGCAGAAATCGATGCTCCAACCGTTGCCATCGTAATTTTTATCGCAGGGAAAGCGTATTTTTGTGAAGGTAAATGATTCCAGCGCTACCGGATCTAAATCAAACCGGCTGGCGAAACCTTCGTTGGTATATCCGGTCAGCCCAACGCCTATGAACATCAGTGAAAAAATGGCCCCCAACGTGAATATATGATGTCTTTTTATCGAGCTTTTTTTTCGGAAAGCCTGTTCTATAAAGCGCCAGCTCAAATAAGCTAATACCAGCGACAATAGGGTAAGCGCAAGCATGATCGTTGAGCTCGGCTCGACCAGGTAGCTCTCACGCGCGAAGGCGAAAATGGGTTGATGCCATAGGTAGGCGCTGTAACTGATCATTCCGATCAGCACGAAGGCGCGAGTGCTCAGCACCCTCCCTACTAGGGTATGAGCGTTGGCAAAAATGATAATCAAGGCTGCGCCAATTGTCGGGATCAAGGCATGCAACCCGGGGAATGAGGTGGTACTGTCGAAGGTAAATATGGCGTAAAGAATTAACGAAGTACCGAGCATTGTTGCTGCTTGATTAATGGCTTTCGGGCCATTCTCCAAGCGAGGCCGCCAGGAAAAATAAAAGGCGATGAAGGAGCCCACCAATAACTCCCATGCACGGGCATGCAATAGATAAAAAGATGCGGAGGATTCATGGGTCGCACCGTGTTCGGAAATGACCAGGCTCATCATTGCACCGATCATCAGAATGGCGACGATCCTTTTTCGACCCAGTCCCCAAGCGGCCATCAGGATCAGTGGGAAGACCAGGTAATACTGCTCTTCCACCGCGAGGGTCCAGGTATGCAGTAACGGTTTCAGCTCCGAGGTCACATCGAAATATCCACTCTCGCGCCAGAACAGCACGTTAGACGAAAATGTTGGCACCGCGATTAAACTCTTGGCAAAAAACTTGAAGTTCAGGGGGTCAAGCCATACCCAGGCCATGGGCAGGCAAGTGAGCATCACTACGAATAATGAAGGTAATATCCGCCGTGCTCGGCGTTCATAAAAGTTTACCAGCGAAAATTTACCAGCCAGCATCTCGGCCAAAATGATCGACGTAATCAAATATCCAGAAATCACGAAGAACACATCGACACCGATAAAGCCGCCGGAAAATAACTGAAAGCCTGCATGGAAAAGAATAACGGGGACGACCGCCATCGTGCGCAGTCCGTCGATTTCTGGGCGGTAGTTCAAGGCCGGGTTGTGAATAGTGCTCATGATGAGTCGACTCTTCCACGTTGAGTTTAGGTATTAAAACTTGATTCATGCATGAGGACGTTCATGTCGAGTGAGCGTGCACAAAAAACGCGCAGGCAAATGCTACCGCCAGACGCAAAACGCAAAACGCCTAAGGGGGCGGCGAGGATAGATAGCCAGTGCACTGACGCCCCTTCAGCGCTGCGTGCCAAAGCCCACTACAGAGCCCTGATCTACACAGTCATTTGAACGGAATCTGAACGTTGCTGTGTTCAAGCGGTGGTGTTGTTTTATTGGGGGGCACGGTAGCTCTCTGCCGGGTCATTTTTTCCATTGGGTCTGAGGACACCCAAACGATGATAGCTCAGATTTTCATCATGACTAGCCCGCTCCTTTATCGACAGGGGGAGTCCACTCCCTCGCCCATCAGCAGCATACGGGGGCCGTAACCGTCCAGACAACACGCTTACATTGGCCTCTGCCTGTTGATAATAGGTTTGATTACAAACAATCCTGGACGTGACTTTTTGGTAGAGCCGAAATCAAATGAGTATTCGGCAATCAGGTAAACGATTTTATCTAGCGTCGTGTTTAAACAGCTTGCAACGTGTGCGGCATAACGCCTCGATCTCGCTCATCTTCTGCGTCGGCAGCTGCGTCAGTATGTCCTTCAAGCACTCGAACAGATCATGCCCATCGAGCTTGGCCGACTAGATCAAACTCATCAGCGTGGGGGGTTGTTACCTATGGGTACCGTGCCGTCATCGAGAAGGCCTTATCCGGTACCCACTGTCAAAAACCGCAACATACTTGAGGCGCCAGCGCGGGTAAGCATCAGGCGCGACTCGGTGGTCAGACGTGCCATGCGAACTATGCTCGTCTCAGAGTGGAACAGTTGTCGCGAAATTAAACGCAGCCAGGGTTGGGCCAGGCATTAACGAAGTTAACAATAAGGTTTAACTGTTTGATTTAAATAAGTATTACTAATCTGGCACGCTACGTGTATTGGACATCTCCAACTAAAAAACAAAAAGCACCGTGGGAGGTTCGACGTTGATGAAGAGAAAACTCCGAGCAGGCATGACGAGCGGTTTGCTGGCGATGGCCGCTTGCGTCGCTCTGCATTCGCCTCCAAGCATGGCGGCACGTGATGCCCAAGGCATCCTCAGGGAAACGTGTCAGGGCTGTCACACGCCTGAGGCCGATAAAGGCCTGAGCCGCATCAGCCACCAGCGTAAAACGCCGGAAGGCTGGCTGATGAGCATTGCGCGCATGCAGACCATGCATAAGCTGCAGATCAGCGACGAAGACCGTCGCACGCTGGTCAAGTACCTCGCTGACACTCAGGGCCTGGCGCCCAGCGAGACGGATGGCGTGCGTTATGCGCTCGAACGCCGACTCAATACCGTCGAGCACTTTGATGATCAGTTCAGCCAGATGTGTGGCCGCTGTCACTCCGGTGCCCGCGTTGCGTTGCAACGGCGTCCGGCGGAGGAGTGGGAGCGTCTGGTGAACTTCCACCTGGGGCAATGGCCTTCACTGGAATATCAGGCGCTGGCCCGTGACCGTGACTGGTTCGATATTGCCCGCAAAGACATGGTGCCACTGCTGGCCAAAAAGTATCCGCTGGAAAACAAGGCCTGGACGGACTGGCTAAAAGCCCGGCCGCACGCAGATGCGCTGGTCGGAGAGTGGAGTTTTAGTGGTCAATTGCCCGGCAAGGGTGAATTGTCGGGAACCATGAGCGTCAGCGCCGATGGCAGTGACCAGTTCAAGGTTGCGGTCAAAGGTCAGTACACGGACGGTAGCCCGTTCAATGGTGACGGCAGCGCGATTCTCTATAACGGTTACGAATGGCGCGGCAACCTGAAAATCGATGGTGTGGCCATGCGTCAGGTGTTTGCGGCCAAAGACGGCGAACTGCAAGGGCGGATGTTCGAGACCGCGCATGATGAGCGTGGGCTTGACTTCATTGCGGCCAGACAGGGTTCCTCTCGTTTGCTCGCGGTGCAACCGGGGTATCTGAAAGCAGGCAGTGAAACCGAGGTCAGCTTGATCGGCAGCGGCCTTAAAGGCACGCCAGACTTTGGTCCAGGGGTTCAGATTGTCGAAGTCCTGGAGCAAACTCCGGAACGCCTGCGGTTCAAGCTCAAGGCGGCAGACAGTGCTAAACCCGGCGTTCGGCAAGTCACGCTGGGCGTACTCAAGGGCGTGACCCTGGCGGTTTATCAACGCATTGACCAGGTCAAGGTTGTGCCCGAGTTCTCAGTGGCGCGCATCGGCGAGAACGGCGGCTCTACGCCGAAGGTTCAGGGCCGCTTCGATGCCGAGGCCTGGGGCAAGGGTGCTGACGGCAAGCCTTACCGGATTGGCGTGTTCCCGGCGCAGTGGAAGGTCGAGCCGTTCGACGACCGTGCCAAAGAGGACGAAGACGTCAAGTTCGCCGGCAGCATGCAAGCCGACACCGGTGTGTTCACGCCGGGCGGTGCGGGACCTAACCCCGAGCGCAAAATGTCGACCAATAACGCTGGCAACCTCAAGGTCATCGCGGCCGTGGATGATGCCGGTAAATCGTTGACCGGTGAAGGCCACATGATCGTCACCGTGCAGCGTTGGAACAATCCACCCATTCCCTGATCCGGTGTCGCGTCTGGCTGCTCAGGTCGGGCAAAACCAAAGGTTGAGGCATTGTTCAGGAATGACCGGGATTCTCCCCGCAACGGAGGGTTCCAGAGGAGGTTGCAATGGGCGTTATTTTGAATCTGGTCGAACGAAATCTGCATGAAGTGCATGTCGATTCCGACCGCATGCTGTTCCATATTCCCAGCAGTTCCCTGTTTGCCAGCGATGAGCTGACCGGCAGTATCATTGATACCTTGCGTGGCGAAGGCTGCTCATCAGACGATCTGATATCGCAGTTGGCCAACCGCTACGGTGGCGAAGAAGTTACCGAGACCCTGCGTGAGTTGATGGCCCTGGAACTGGTCAGCGATGGTTCGCCACTGACCCCGGACATCGGGGTCAAACGGGTTGAACGCACGGCGATCAATACCGTGGTCTTGAACGTCAACACCGGCTGTAACCTGAGTTGTACCTATTGCTATAAAGAAGACCTCGACAAGCCGTCTGAAGGCAAAAAGATGGACGTCGCAACGGCAGTGGCATCGGTTGAGATGTTGCTCAAGGAATCCCCTGACGAAGAGCGCTACACGGTGGTGTTCTTTGGCGGTGAGCCACTGAGCAATCGAAAACTGCTCGAATACATGGTTGATTACTGTGAGAAACGCTTCTCTGAAGCCGGCAAAATGGTCGAGTTTGTGATGACCACTAACGCCACGCTGCTCACTGAAGAAATTGTCGATTACCTGAACGCCCATCGCTTCGGTCTGTCGGTCAGCATCGACGGCCCCAAGACTGTCCATGACCGCAACCGCATCACCGTTGGCGGGCAGGGTACTTACGACGTGGTTCGACGCAAGGCGCAAATGCTCCTGTCGCGTTACAACAGCCGTCCGGTCGGTGCACGGGTAACCCTGACCAAGGGCGTCACCGACGTCGAGACGATTTGGGATCACTTGTTCAACGAGATGGGTTTCGCCGAAGTCGGCTTCGCCCCGGTGACCTCCGGCGACATCAGCACTTACAACCTGTCCAGCGAGGAACTGATTGAAGTTTTCGCCAGCATGAAGGCTCTGGGTAGACGCTATCTGGAAGCTGCGCTGATCCATCGCAATATTGGATTCTCCAACCTGCATCAGTTGATCACCGACATCCATGAGGGGCACAAGAAAGCCCTGCCATGTGGCGCGGGCTTGAAGATGCTGGCCGTAGACCATAAGGGCGAGTTGAACCTGTGCCACCGGTTTACCGGCTCAACGCTGCCGACATTCGGCAACGTTCACACCGGGGTCAAACAGGTGGAGTTGAACGACTTCCTGTCCCAGCGCCTGGACCGCACCAATACGGGGTGTGAAGACTGCCGCATTCGTAACTTGTGCTCGGGCGGCTGCTACCACGAAAGCTATGCCCGTTATGGCGACCCGGCTCATCCGACGTATCACTACTGCGAACTGATGCGCGATTGGGTCGACTTCGGTATCGAAGTCTATACCCGGATCATGGCGGTCAATCCTGCGTTCATTACCAGCTATATCACTCCGCGGAAGGCGCATTGATATGAAACATCTCAAAGCAATCAACAATAAAGCCCTGAAGCTTGAACAGGCTGCGGCAGAGAACCGCATCGAAGAAGTGGTGGCCATGAGTTCGGTCGCCGGTTGTGCCTCGACCACTGACCCAGGCTGGGAAATCGACGCATTTGGGGGGGTGTCGTCGCTCTGCCAACCCATGGAAGCAGACCTCTATGGCTGTTCCGATCCATGTTGGTGGCCTGCCCAGGTGCCCGACATGATGAGTACCTATCCCGACTGGAACAAGGATGCGCAAGCCTCCAACGACAGCTGGCGCAATCTTGGAACAGTGTTCCCGGACGACAAATAAAAAATCGGACAGATGAACATGAGGGATATCAGCATGCTTCGCTCAGGCACCTGCGGCCTTGCCGCTTTCGCCATCCTTGGCACCTGTTCATTATCGGCCCTTGCCGATACGAACCCGACACTCGATCCCGGCCATGAGTACATGGTCACGACCAATTACCCGAACAACCTGCACGTCATCGACCTGCAGACCGACACCCTGTACAAGACCTGCACGTTGCCGGATGCCTTTGGTCCGGGCACCGTTCAGTTATCGCCGGACCACAAGATTGCCTACGTGCTGAATAACCACTATGCCGATGTCTATGGCGTTGAACTGGACAGCTGCAAGCAAGTCTTTCATGCCAGCATCACCCAGAAATCGGGTGAGAAAGCGCGGTCGATGTTCGCGTTCACGGTCAGTCACGATGGCAGGGAGCTTTACACCGTTGCCAACCCGACATTGATGCTCAAAGACCGCTATGAAGTGCAGCAGCCGCGCCTGGACATCTACGCCACCGATGCCGGCATGGACGCTAAGCCGGTACGCAGTTTTCCAGCCCCGCGCCAGCTGACCATCATGCAGAGTGGCGATGACGGCACTTTGTATGTGGCCGGTGCGGATGTCTACAAGGTCAACGTGAAAACCGGCAAGTTCGACGTGTTGATCCCCAGTCGGCACTGGACGCGTCCGTTGTACAGCCCGCCAGACGTGTTGTATGTGTGGAACCAGCAGACCTACAGGCATGATTTTGCGCTGCTCTACACCACTGCCAGGTTCAAGGACAAAAAAGAGGACCCGGCCACGGCCGACCTGCTTTATGGCTTGTTCAGCGTTGACCTGAAAACCGGCAAGACTGAAACCACGGACTTTGGCCCTTTGACCGAGATCTACTTCAGCGGCATGCGCTCGCCCAAAGATCCGAACCTGATGTACGGCGTGCTCAACCGGTTGGCCAAGTACGACATCAAGCAGAAAAAGCTGGTCACAGCAGCCAGTCTGGATCACTCCTACTACTGCATTTCCTTCAACAAGGCGGGCAGCAAGATCTACCTGGCCGGCACCTTCAATGATGTGGCGATCTTCGATGCCGACAGCCTGAAACCCTTGGGGAAAATCAAATTGCCCGGGGGAGACATGGCAATTACCACTGCGCAGATATTCATTCGCTAAACGCTCTCTGATCAAGCGCCACTCAAAAAACCGCAGTCCGGAAAAGGCTGCGGTTTTTTCGTCTCTAATCGGATTAAAGTGTGCACTGTGAAATGCCCCGGAACCTAAGGGGCATGCCTGTACTCCCACCTACACTGATTGAAAACTGGCAGGAGACACTCGATATGAAGATTCTGATGGTGCTTACGTCCCATGACAAACTCGGCGATACGGGCGAAAAAACCGGTTTCTGGCTTGAGGAGTTTGTTGCGCCGTACTACGTTTTTTTAGATGCAGGTGCAACGGTCACAGTGGCGTCCCCCAAAGGCGGTCGGCCCCCTCTGGACCCGAAAAGTGACGCCCCGGACGGTCAGACCGAAACGACTGAGCGCTTCAAAAAAGATTCGGCTGCGCAGCAGGTACTGGCCAGCACAGTCAAGCTGGCCGATGTGCAGGCCAGTGGTTTTGACGCAATCTTCTATCCGGGTGGTCATGGCCCCTTGTGGGACCTTGCCGAAGATCCGAAGTCCATCGCCTTGATCGAGGCGTTCTACAGTGCCGGTAAGCCAGTCGGTTCGGTCTGTCACGCGCCGGGTGTACTTCGCCACGCGAAGGTCAATGGCGAGTCGATTGTCAAAGGCAAGCGCGTAGCAGGGTTCAGCAACAGCGAGGAGGCGGCTGTCGGTCTTACCCACGTCGTGCCGTTCCTGGTAGAAGATGAACTCAAGCGCCTCGGTGGTCATTATGAAAAAGTCCCGGACTGGCAAGTTCTGGCGATCACCGACGGCTTGTTGGTGACTGGCCAAAACCCGGCGTCTTCAAGTGCTGCGGCAAAGGCGTTGTTGAAGCTTCTGGTTTGACGGTGTTAAGCCTCCGGCAGCTCCGCGCCCGGCAGTGTTAAACTTCCCGGTACTTCACACGCGGGGAAATGGCTGTGCGCAGATTGTCCATAATGGTTGCGGTTTTGATGTTGGCGGGATGCGGTGCAGGCGAGCCGGATAAGCCAGCCAAGGTGCAGGCACCTGCCGTCGCGCAGGTCGCCGTGCCACAGTGGGATGTTCTGGTGGCAGAACCCAAAGCGGTCAGCGACCTGACAGACAGGCTCATCGAGCACGGGTTTCCTTCTTTTGTCGCGGTCCGGGACGGCAAGGAGCGAGTACTGCTGGGGCCGTTTAACTCAAGAGCGGAAGCCGAAGAAAAACGCGCCCAACTGGCAATGAAGATGAGCTACGCGGCTTCAGTGGTTGACCATCCGCAGTGAGCCTGTGGACGGCAGCAGGTGCAGCGCGACACCCTGCACGGGGGTGTGTTATCACCCTCGGTTCGATGTACTGATAAATAATGGAGGGGTTTTATGGACGAAGTACAGCGGTTAGGCGAGTTGTTGAGCGCCAATCAACGCAATGAAGAACACAAGCATCAGCAGTTCCACGCTGATCTGGCACATTGGGAATCGAGCATTCTCAAGCTGTACGAACAGATTGAAGGCTGGATGGCCCCCCTCAAAAACAGCGGGCAGATGGTGTTCGAATACGAGCCGCACCTTGCGCAAAGCAAGGGTTATCCGGATGAGAATTCGCCATTCCGCACGCAACGTATGACGCTGTCATTTGCGTCCCGTCAGGTGGTATTTGTACCCGATGCCATGGGCCCCAAAGGCCAGGTCTCGATTGCCGCGAGCGGCCTCAGTGTGCATGCTCAGGAACAGATTTCCCTGACCCTCACCCCGCCTGCGGAACAGTGGATGATGAACAAACGCATCGGCGTGAAGGAATCGGAAACCCTTCCGTTCACAGCGGATGGCTTTGCCAGACAGCTGCAGACGCTGGTCCCTCAGCACCCGGCTTAATGCAAATGGGTGCTGCCCTCTACGCAACGCGATCGCGCTGCGTAGGACGACGGGGCAGAGTCTCCCATCAAGCGGGCTTTGTACCTGGTTTCAGATCAAGAGCGACGCCCAAGCAGTAAGCCCACTACCAGGCCCAGCCCGGCAGAGAGGGCGACGGTCTGCCATGGGTGACCACCGATGTAGTGTTCGGTGGCGTCGACCACGGGTTTGGTGCGTTCACGCACGTTGGAGACTGAATGCAGGGCTTGTTTAAGCTTCAGGCTCAGCTGTGCACGCAGTGTTTCAGCGTCGTCGCCTACCAGCGTTGCGCTGTCCTTGAGCAATTTGTCTGATTCTTCTATCAGCGCCTGCAGCTCACTGAATGCCTGATCCTTGATTTGCTCGGCGGTGTTTTGCTCGGCGGTTTTACGGGCCATGGTTTCTTCCTTTCAATTGATGACAACAGTGAGCAATGGAGTCTCCGGCGGGTGGAAAAGTTGCAGTCTTTTTCGCGTTCATCGGCTAAGTGGACAAACATTACCGGGTCAGAAACTTCCCACAGCAGTGTAAGATACAGTCGATTTTTAGCCACAGGTGATCTGTATGAGCTTCAACCTGGCCAACCGGCCCGTCGCTGAGCGCGCAGCGCTTGAAGATGAAAAATCCAGACTGTTCGATCTCTGGCAAAACAACTTGGGCAAGGCCAAAGGCGATGCTGGCCGACTGGTGGGTGAAAAATCCAAGCGCAAGGGTAAATGGGCCGAATGGGTTCGTTCGGAACTCGACGGCATGTCCCCGCCTGAATACGCCAACATGGTGCGCAGCGAAATAAACCGTTTGATGGCGGCCGCCAAGTAGAGATCGGCTGAGGCAGCCTCAAAATAGCTCGGCGATTGCGTCCCTGACCTTGATGACTGCGGGGTCAAGCAAGGCGCTGGCGCACCAGCCGAGCTCTTTCGCGCGCATCAAGGCTGGCGTGCGCTTCATTAATGAGTAATCACCAGTTGCCGTAGACCGATTGAGGCAGGCTCAGGGTGCCACTGTCGCTGAAGCGCATGGTCCCGAACAGGCCACCTGCCAGCTTGCCGTGGAGCACGTAAGGCAGGTTGTCCAGGCTCTGGGTTTGTGTCAGCCCCAGTGCCTGGCGCAGTGCAGCGAAGGCCGACACACTGACGGGCACCACCAGCACGGTCTCGGAGAAGCCGGGTAGGGAGCCTTGCTGATCGCTGACGCCTGAGGCCAGCTGTCTGCCGTTGATGTCTAGCTCCAGGGCGACACCGCTGTAATTGATCACCTCTTCGTTAGGGTTTTGCAGACGAAGTTTGACCGCAAAGCGCAGTTCCAAATCCTGACCTTGCAGCGGTTCAATGCCGACTACGTTTATGTTTAGCGGGTCGCGGTGAGGGAATAGCGCGCAGGCGCTCATAGTCAGAATCAACAGCGAAGTGAGCAGGGCGCGGATCAGGCGTGACGGCATCAGTGACGCTCCAGTTAGCAAGGCACAATAGCAAGTCGTTGAACTCGTTCTTTGCAGCTTGAGGGTTCAACTGTGCGACCGCGTAAGGGGCCAGAGGTTCGTTTTACGCTGGTGGTTCCGAGCCCTGAAACACCTTGAGCTGGCTTTTTGTGCGTCGGCCCCTAAGATGGCCGGCAATAAAGCCGTAAACACCCCAGAGTGTCCAGGGACGGCTCGCAAGGACAGGCAATCATTCATGTCGGAAAAAGACACCATCTCTATGCAACTGGTGCGCGAAGCACTGTTGCAGAGTTGTGCGCCAGGGGCAGCCACTGCCGAGGTGTTGAGCAAGGTGGGGATTGCACCCGCGTTGCTTGGACAAGCCAATGCACGGGTACCGGCGACGGCGTATGCACGGTTGTGGCGCTTGCTGGCGCGGCGTCTGGACGATGAGTTTTTTGGCATGGACCCACGGCGTCTGAGGTCGGGCAGTCTTGAGTTCCTGTGCCGTTCGTCCATGGCTCAGTTGACGGTGGCAGCGGGGCTTGAATCGGGCTTGAGCTTTCTATCCTTGATGCTGGAGGACTTGCAGGCGGGATTGGTGCGTCAGCAGAGCCTTGCGGAAATTGTCCTAGATGAGCTCGACGGGCCACCGAAGCGGGCGTTTACGTATTTCACTTACTGGATGATCGTCCACGGCGTCGCCTGCTGGCTGGCGGGGCGACGGATTCCGATACTGGCCATCGAACTGCGATGCGCGGAGCCGGACTTCTGTGAAGATTACAACGTGATGTTTTCCGAAAACCTGCGCTTTGACCGGCCCAGGACTCGGATGATTTTCGCAGCTGACTGCCTGGACCTGCCGATTAAACGCAGTGCCGAGGAGCTCAAGCGATTTTTGGCCCGCGCCCCGGCCAATATCCTAGTGAAATACCGCGACCCGGAAAGCTTCGCCAGTCGGATCAAAAACGACTTGCGCCTGCTGCCCGCCGAGCACTGGCCGGAAACCGAGGCCTTGGCCCAGACATTGTGCATGTCGGCATCGACCCTGCGTCGGCGCTTGGCTGAAGAGGGTCAGACCTATCAAGCGATTAAAGACAGTGTGCGCAAGGAACTGGCGATTGTCTGGCTGGCCGACGCCGAGGTCAGCTTCGCCGACATCGCCGAGCGTCTGGGCTTCGCGGACACCAGTTCGTTCTACAAGGCGTTCCGCAAATGGTCAGGTTCGAACCCAGGGCATTATCGGAGTTTGATCCTGGGCGTGTGAGCAGGGGCTGTGAGCGCGGGTGTCAGGCGTCTGAGTCAAGCGATTCACATTGGCCAAACCAGTCACTCAACTTGATAGCTTTGACCATTGCCCGCGTTCGTCCTCGGGGTGATTATTCTTGCGACTTTTCTTACGGTTCCAAGAATAAAAGACCGAGGATGAAATGCGCGAATACACACACGCTGCCAACACATTTGATTATCAAACTACCTGCAATGCCACGCTCCAGGGCGAGTTGACGGGGCTCAATGCCTGCGTTGAGTGCTGTGATCGTCATGCCTTGCCTGGGCGCATCGCGTTGTTCTGGGAAGGTCGCCAGGGTGCCAGCGCGACGTATACCTTCATGGAATTACAGGAAAAAGCCGGGCGTTTCGCCAACTTCCTCAAGGCCCAGGGCGTAAAGCCTGGCGATACCGTCGCCGGCTTATTGCCGCGCACGGTCGAGTTGCTGATCGTGGTGTTGGGCACCTGGCGGGTCGGTGCCGTGTATCAGCCGATGTTCACGGCCTTTGGTCCCAAAGCCATCGAACATCGCCTGCACTGCTCGGGCGCGGCGCTGGTGGTCACTGACGGCGATAACCGTCACAAACTGACGGACGTGCCGAATTGCCCGTTGATCGTCACCGTGGGTGGCGCCAAGGGGGAGGGCATCGTACGGGGTGATTTCAGTTTCTGGGCCGAAGTGGAGTGCCATCCTGCGGCGTGCGAGCCGGTGATTCTGCCCGCGGATGCACCATTCCTGCTGATGTGCACCTCTGGCACTACCGGCCCGGCGAAACCGCTGGCGGTACCCTTGCGGGCAATTGTTGCGTTTCAGGGGTACATGCGCGATGCCATCGACCTGCGCCCGGAAGATGCATTCTGGAACGTGGCCGACCCAGGCTGGGCTTATGGCCTCTATTACGCAGTCATCGGTCCGTTGGCGTTGGGTCATCCGACGACCTTCTATGATGGTCCGTTCACGGTCCAAAGCACCTGCCAGATCATCCGTAAATACGGGATTACCAACCTCGCGGGTTCACCCACTGCGTTTCGTCTGTTGATCAGCGCCGGTGCCGAGTTCGCTAAACCGATCAAGGGCCAATTGCGCGTGGTGAGCAGCGCCGGGGAACCGCTCAATCCTGAAGTGATCCGCTGGTTTGCCGAAAACCTCGACGTCACCATTCATGACCATTACGGGCAGACCGAGCTGGGCATGGTGCTGTGCAACCATCACGGCCTGGAACACCCGGTAAGAATGGGCTCGGCAGGCTTTGCGGTGCCGGGGCATCGGATTGTGGTGTTGGGCGAAGACGCTGAAGAGCTGCCCGCCGGGCAACCAGGGATTCTCGCTGTGGATCGCGAGCAATCGCCGCTGTGCTGGTTCGACGGTTACAAGGGCATGAAAACCAGCGCTTTCGTTGGCAAGTACTACTTGAGCGGCGACACCGTAGAGTTGAACGATGATGGCAGCATCAGCTTCGTCGGCCGCAGTGATGATGTGATCACGACCTCCGGCTACCGGGTGGGACCTTTCGATGTTGAAAGCGCGCTGATTGAGCATCCAGCCGTGATGGAGGCGGCGGTCATCGGCAAGCCGGATCCGGAGCGTACCGAACTGGTGAAAGCCTTTGTTGTGCTGACTCAGCACTACCGCGCCGATCCGCAATTGGCCGAAGAGCTTCGCCTGTATGTACGCCAGCGTCTGGCCGCGCATGCCTATCCACGGGAAATCGAGTTCGTCAGCGAGCTGCCTAAAACCCCGAGTGGCAAGCTCCAGCGCTTTATTTTGCGCAATCAGGAAATCGCCAAAGCCCAGGCTGATCAAGCCGCCCCTCATACCGCGTGATTCAAGGAATTTTATGCAGATCCAAGACAAGGTGTTTCTGGTCAGTGGCGGCGCCTCTGGCCTCGGTGCAGCCACCGCGCAGATGCTGGTCGCGGCGGGTGCGAAGGTTATGTTGGTGGACATGAATGCAGAGGCCGTTGCTGCTCAGGCTGAAAAGCTTGGCGCACAGGCGCGTTGGTCAGTCGCCGATGTCAGCCAGGAAGCTCCTGCACAAGCGGCCGTTCATGCGGCGGTGGAAGCCTTTGGTGGGCTGCACGGGCTGGTCAATTGCGCCGGCGTGGTCGGCGCTGAAAAAATCCTCGGCAAGAATGGCCCGCATGGGCTGGACAGTTTCAGTCGGGTGATCGGCGTCAACTTGATCGGCAGCTTTAATCTGCTGCGCTTGGCGGCGGCGGCCATCGCTGAGACTGAGGCGGGCGAGGGTGGCGAACGCGGGGTCATCATCAATACTGCGTCGGCGGCCGCCTACGACGGGCAGATCGGCCAGGCCGCTTATGCGGCGTCCAAAGGCGCCATCGTCAGCCTGACCTTGCCTGCCGCCCGCGAACTGGCGCGTTTCGGTATCCGCGTGATGACCATCGCCCCCGGTATTTTCGAAACACCGATGATGGCTGGCATGACTCCGCAAGTGCGTGATTCGCTGGCGGCGGGTGTGCCGTTTCCACCGCGTCTGGGCAAGCCCGAAGAGTTCGCTGCGCTGGTTCGGCATATTATTGAAAACAGCATGCTCAATGGCGAGGTGATCCGTCTCGACGGTGCCTTGCGTATGGCAGCCAAGTAGCTGAGGAGTTAGTAATGACCATTCAAGATCCGATTGTAATCGTCAGTGCCGTGCGCACCCCAATGGGTGCCTTCCAGGGCGAATTTAAAAGCCTGACCGCGCCACAATTGGGCGCTGCAGCCATTCGTGCCGCTGTCGAACGCGCCGCTGTTGCGCCGCAGGATGTGGAAGAAGTGCTGTTCGGCTGTGTGCTCTCGGCAGGGCTGGGGCAGGCGCCTGCCCGGCAAGCGGCATTGGGCGCCGGGCTGAGCACGTCGACGGTGTGCACCACGCTGAACAAAATGTGCGGTTCGGGCATGCAGGCGACGATTCTGGCCCATGACCTGCTGCTCGCCGGCAGCGCGAAAGTCGTGGTCGCTGGCGGTATGGAAAGCATGTCCAACTCACCGTATCTGCTGGACCGGGCGCGTAGCGGTTATCGCATGGGTCATGGCCGGGTGATCGACCATATGTTCCTTGATGGCCTCGAAGATGCCTACGACAAGGGCCGGCTAATGGGCACCTTCGCCGAGGACTGCGCCGAAACCAATGGTTTTAGCCGCGAAGCGCAGGACGACTTTGCCATTAATTCCCTGAAACGGGCGCAACACGCGATCAGCAGCGGCAGTTTTGCGGCCGAAATCGTCCCGGTGCAGGTCACGGTGGGTAAGGAGCAACGGCTGATCAGCGACGATGAGCAACCGCCCAAGGCCCGTCTGGACAAGATCCCTACCTTGAAACCGGCATTCCGCGAAGGCGGCACGGTGACGGCGGCCAACTCCAGCTCGATCTCCGACGGTGCTGCGGCGCTGATGCTGATGCGTCAATCAGAAGCACTGGCACGTGGGCTCAAGCCGCTGGCGGTGATCCGTGGCCATGCAGCTTTCGCTGACGAGCCTGGGTTGTTCCCGACTGCGCCAGTGGGCGCGATCAAAAAACTGATGGGCAAGACCGGTTGGTCGCTGGACGAAGTGGACCTGTTCGAAGTCAATGAAGCGTTCGCGGTGGTCGCGCTGGTGACCATGAGCACGCTGGAACTGCCCCACAGCAAAGTGAACGTCCATGGTGGCGCCTGCGCCCTGGGTCATCCAATTGGCGCCTCGGGGGCGCGGATTCTGGTGACGCTGCTGTCGGCCCTGCGCCAAAAAGGCCTGCACCGTGGCGTAGCCGCCGTGTGTATCGGCGGCGGTGAAGCGACAGCCATTGCGGTCGAATGCCTGTACTGAGACGGTTAACGAGGAAAAGTCATGCTACCCACAGAAGAACAACAGCAGATCAGCGACGCGGCCCGTCAGTTCGCCCAGGAGCGCCTCAGGCCGTTCGCCGCGCAATGGGATCGCGAGCATTCGTTTCCGCGCCAGGCCATCGGCGAGATGGCTGAGCTGGGTTTCTTCGGCATGCTGGTGCCCGAACAATGGGGTGGCTGCGATACGGGCTATCTGGCTTATGCCATGGCTCTGGAAGAGATCGCGGCCGGCGATGGCGCCTGCTCGACCATCATGAGCGTGCACAATTCGGTGGGCTGCGTGCCGATTCTCAAATTCGGTAACGATCAGCAGAAAGAGCGCTTTCTTCGGCCTTTGGCCAGCGGTGCCATGCTCGGAGCCTTTGCCCTGACTGAGCCTCAGGCCGGTTCCGACGCCAGCAGCCTGCGCACCCGCGCCCGGCGTGAAGGCGATCATTACGTGCTCAACGGCTGCAAGCAGTTCATCACCTCCGGGCAAAACGCGGGGGTGGTGATCGTGTTCGCCGTGACCGACCCCAGTGCGGGGAAACGTGGGATCAGCGCCTTTATCGTGCCGACCGACTCGCCCGGTTATAAGGTCGCGAGGGTCGAGGACAAGCTCGGTCAGCACGCCTCTGACACCTGCCAGATTCTGTTTGAAGACGTTAAGGTCCCGGTCGAACAGCGTCTGGGCGAAGAAGGTGAAGGCTACAAAATCGCGCTGGCGAACCTTGAGGGCGGGCGCGTCGGCATCGCATCGCAATCGGTTGGCATGGCTCGTGCCGCATTTGAAGTCGCGCGTGATTACGCCAAGGAGCGTGAAAGTTTTGGCAAGTCACTGATCGAACACCAGGCCGTGGCGTTCCGGCTGGCTGACATGGCGACTTCAATCGCCGTTGCACGGCAAATGGTGCATTACGCAGCAGCCCTGCGTGACAGTGGCAAACCGGCGCTGGTTGAAGCCTCCATGGCCAAGTTGTTCGCCTCGGAAATGGCCGAAAAAGTGTGCTCCAGCGCGCTGCAAACACTGGGTGGCTATGGTTACCTCAGTGATTTCCCGCTAGAACGTATTTACCGCGACGTCCGTGTCTGTCAGATTTATGAAGGCACCAGTGACATTCAGAGAATGGTTATCTCTAGAAGTCTTTAGTGTTATTTTTCAGGTAGTTGCATTCGAATGTTGATGTGTTTTGTGTAATGTGACATTTCCTTTCATTTATAAAATTAAGGATATATATCAATGGGTTATGAAACTATTTTAATGGAAATCCGAGGTCGCGTCGGATTGATCACCCTGAACCGTCCGCAGGCGTTGAACGCCCTTAATGCGCAGTTGGTCAGTGAATTGAACCAGGCGCTGGACGTGTTGGACGCCAATCGCGATATCGGCTGTATTGTGCTGACAGGCTCGAAAAAAGCCTTCGCCGCTGGCGCTGATATCAAGGAAATGGTTGAGCTGACCTACCCGCAGATTTACCTGGATGACCTGTTTTCGGACAGCGACCGTGTCGCCAGTCGACGTAAACCGATGATCGCGGCCGTAGCTGGTTTTGCGTTAGGCGGCGGCTGTGAGCTGGCGCTGATGTGCGATTTCATTTTGGCGGGCGATAATGCGAAATTCGGCCAGCCGGAGATTAAGCTGGGCGTTCTGCCGGGCATGGGCGGTACTCAACGTCTGACGCGCGCCGTGGGCAAGGCCAAGGCAATGGAAATGTGCCTCAGCGGGCGTCTGATCGATGCCGTGGAAGCCGAGCGCTCGGGGCTGGTAGCGCGGGTATTGCCGGTCGATGACCTGCTGGACGAAGCGCTGAAAGTGGCCGCTGAAATCGCCGCCAAATCCTTGCCTGTTGCGATGATGGTCAAGGAAAGCGTCAACCGTGCCTTTGAAGTCAGTCTGTCTGAAGGCATCCGTTTCGAGCGCCGGGTATTCCATGCGGCCTTCGCTACACAGGATCAGAAAGAAGGCATGGCGGCATTCATCGAAAAACGTGAGCCTCTGTTCGAGGGGCGTTAATCGCCCTCTGTGCGGCTAAGGCCGGCTCAACCATTGGAACAGGGCACTCAAGTCGGCGGCTGCAGATGCTGGCGAGGGTGGCGCAGGCTCCGCGGTGCCTTTTGGGCTGCTGAAAGCTAGAAGCTGCTGCGATGTCCAGTTCTGCTGGAAGTACTGCGACAGCAACTGGCAGGAGCCGGGGTGCACCAGGCACAGCCGTTGTGGGGTTTTTCTGTACTCCACAGCCAACTGCTGAAGTTGTTCCTGGTCCAGGCCTAGAAACCCTCGGTGATCGGTCTTGCCGTCGAATAGAAAATGCTGCGGCGCCAGGCGCGCCAGATTCTTCAGGCTGGGAGCGTCCATGCGCACGATGTACCAGATTCGATGTGCCAAGGGTTGCCCAAGCAGGCCTGGCTCCTCGGTCAGGCGCAGGTCGAGGCCAGGCAGTGAAGGTTGTCCGTAGGGCGACCGGTCTTCGCGACACACAGCGGTGCCCGGGATCGGCGCGTCCTGAAACCGTTCAAGGGCTTGATCCGAACCCCTGGAGAGGCTTTGTGGGCCTGTCACCTGGATACTCTCACGTTGCAGCACAATTCGGGTTTGATGGGTGTCAAGCATCAGCGTATGGCCGGCATCAGCGTGCAGTGTCTGGCCAGCACTTAAATGAATGCGTTCTGACACCGGTTCCAGAGGGTGACCGTCAACTCGGATCCGCGTTGGTTGCACCTGCGTATCGGTGGCTTCTGCCGGGTGGCCGCAGATTACTGGCCGATCCGGGTCGTTGTCGAAATAACGCACCTGCATGTGCGAACCCCCGGTTAATTCAGACAAGTTGCTGTCATTCGGTTTGCCGTGACTGGCCAGTGGCACCCAACATCTGATGTCGGCATGCCAGTGAAACCTGACCTGAATCTGGCCGTGTTCATCGCGCTGAACAGGGTGCTCATCAACGCCGACCAACGTGACCGTCTGCCCACTAGGAATATGCGGTTTGCAGTGTTTGAGCTGCGGCCGAAAAGTCTGGGTCCAGGGGATAGCCCGAAAGTGGTTGCGATAGCCTTGACTGAAGGGCGCGATCCCGGCACCCGGCACCCGGCATAACCCCGGGAGGATGATCCGTGGCTTCCCACCATTTCCTGTCAGAGGCCGGGTCATGATCGAATATCGCAGCGATATCGAGCGGGTCGAAGCCGTTCAGCAGCTGCAGTTGTTTGCCCGCATGGTGGACTTCAGTCAGTAGCCACTGATCATTGAACAGGTTGTCGGGGTGAGCAAACACCTGCTGAATCTGGCCACTGACCAGCGTGGGTTGATTACTTTGACCGTGTACCAGGCGTCTTTCGCAACGCAAGCGCTCCAGTGTGCGCTCGCTCAGTTGCCTTATTCGGGCGTCTTCAGGGGTCGATTGATCGACACGGCGAAAGGACTCGCAAGGCTGATTGACGGCAGGGTCACTGGCTGGCGCAAAACTGATGTTGTCTCCCGGCATTATTAAGGGTTGATCGATGGGGGCAGGGCCCTGGCTGCTGTAGCTGGGTGGAATGGAAAAACGTTTGGCCATATGGCTTATCGTCGCCGGGCACGCAGCGCGGCCGTCGTTCATATGGAACCGGATCGGCGTTGGCTGTTCGGGAAAGCTGCCCGGATCATCGGAAAAAATCAGCACGTGGTCGCTATGGCGGTGTTCGAAGCGGTAGTGGATGCCTTCCTCTTCGCACAAGCGTTGCAGCAGATGCAGGTCGTTTTCGTCGTATTGAACACATATCGACCGTGGCGGATACAGGCCTATCATGTGCTCGAAGCGATAGCTGTCACCGTCGATGCCATGTTCTTCAAGGAGTTGAACGATGATCTGCGGCGCGCTCAATGCCTGAAAAATTCGCCGATGACTGCGCTGCAGCAGCACGTGCATCCTGGGCGCCAGATGAACGCGGTAATGGCTCAAACTGGTACCCGCGTAGAGCAGGCTGGCGCCAGCGATCAGCCCATGAATACCTTTGTTGTCGACGCTATTGTTCAGTGCGTCGAAGGACAGATAGGCGCTGCGTGAGAGCAGTGGGCCGAAGTCCAGGTGCGGGTTTGGGCTGATCAGGTCAATGTCGAAACGATAGGGTTCATTCAAGGCTTCGTGGCCCTTGAAACTGATGACCTGTAGCGCCAGCTCGCAATGGGCGATGGTCAGGGTCGTCAGGGTTCTATTGTCTCGGCTCATCCGCGCATCCTCGGTCTTAAAGCATCAAGGGTGCAGAGGGTACGGAATGCCGGCAACGAAAGTCATCGTTAAGCCATTTTTCGGAAAAGGACTACAACTCAAGTATCGGTCTTACAGGTGCAAGCCCGTGTTTTCCTGTCCAGGATCAAGCTCGTTCGATCAATGACTCGATTGCGGGGGTTTCATCTGGCGTTATCGCGTATAAAATACCCTTCATTTTTCAGCGTTATGCCGCCTCAGCTGTCAGCTGCCTGCTGACAGAGAGGGGCAGTAAACAGTCACGGATCAAGAGAACAAGCATGGGCGCACAGTGGAAGGTCAAGCATAAAGAAGCAGCATCCAACGCTAAAGGGCGGATTTTTGGCAAGCTGTCCAAGGAAATCATGATCGCTGCGCGTGCTGGCGCTGATCCTGACATGAACCCGCGCCTGCGACTGGTTGTCGAGCAGGCGAAAAAGGCCTCGATGCCTCGCGAAACCCTCGAGCGCGCTATCAAAAAAGGTGCTGGCTTGCTGGGTGAAGGCGTGACGTTCGAGCGTCTGACCTACGAAGGTTTTGCGCCGCACCATGTCCCGGTGATCATCGAGTGCCTGACGGACAACATCAACCGTACGGTCTCGGAAATCCGTGTGTTGTTCCGTAAAGGGCAACTGGGGGCCGCCGGTTCTGTTTCCTGGGACTTCAATCATCAGGGCCTGATCGAGGCTGTTCCTGCCACGCCGGATGCGGATGCCGAGTTAGCGGCCATCGAGGCAGGTGCTCAGGATTTCGAACCCGGAGAAGACGGCGCCACCCTGTTCCTCACCGAGCTGACCGATCTGGATGCCGTTTGCAAGGCGCTGCCTGAGTTCGGCTTTGTCGTGCAGTCCGCACAGTTGGGTTATCGCCCAAAAAGCACCGTTGATGGCCTGAGCGACGAGCAAATGGCGGAAGTCGAAGCGTTTCTTGAAGCCATCGATGGCCATGACGATGTGCAGAATGTGTATGTAGGGTTGGCAGGCTAACCCGTTGAATCGGTTTGCCTGAGACACTCTCTTCAGGCAAGCCTGCTCCCGGCACAGCGGTGAGCAAGCTTGTCTGTGTCCTCCGCCCGAGCTTAGCGCGAGGTCGGCTCCTGAATCTCCGCGTGTGCTATCAGTTCCTGATGGATAAACGTGCTAATCATCGCCCTGTAAACTTGCTCGGTCACTGCCGGGTTGGCGCCCAGCTCCACGGATAGCGAAACCACCTTGGCGATGACCTGCTCGACCCTTTGCGGGGCTTTTACGTCATCGGTGGTTTTCTTGAAATGGGCCGCCTGTTCTACATAGGTCCCGCGCTTGGCCAAAAGCGCGACGATGTCGCGATCAATCTGATCAATGTTTTCGCAGTCGACAATCCCGCTGGGGGCTTGCTCATTCATGTTAATTGATCTCGATAAGGTAAATCCGGGCCGACCTTGGTGCAGGTCAGCGCCGCTGCAGCGACGGCGAAGTTGAGCATTGCGTCGATAAGCGCTCTGGACAGCTGTTCCAGTCCGCTTGGGCTATCAAGTTGCCGTTCGCTGAGAAAGGTGATCAGTGCGGCCTGGAACGTGTCGCCTGCGCCCACGGTATCGGCAGTGACGACTTCATGGGCGGGTACCGACCAGTTTCCATGCTGGCGAGTGAAGACGCTGGCGCCTTTGCTGCCTCGGGTGAGGAAGACCAGTTGGCAACGTTTGTTCAACCAGCTCTGGGCAATGCTGTGTGGGTCGCGATCCGGGTAAAGCAGGTTCAGGTCTTCATCGCTGACCTTGATGATGTGGGCATGCTCGGCAAAGGCGCTGATCTGTTCTCGCCAGCGCTCGATATCGGGTTCAGGATTGAGGCGCACGTTGGGGTCAAGTGTGATCAGACGCTGGTTGCTTTCACGTTCGATCAGCGCCAACAGCGTGTCGGCAATAGGTTGCACCACCAGCGAGAACGAACCGATGTGAATACCGCGCACGCGCTCATCCAGCGCTGGTAGGTGCTGAACTTGCAATTGCCGGTCCGCGCACCCTTCACCGCGAAAGCTGTAGTGCGGCGAGCCGTCGGCGCCCACGGCAACCATCGCCAAGGTGGTGGGGGCGTCGAAGTCGATCAGATAGTCGGGTTGCACACCTTCCTCGTCGAGTACTGTGCGTAGCCGACGGCCCAGATAATCGGTGGAAATCCCTGCAAAAAAAGCCGTATCAACGCCCAGGCGGCGCAGGCCCACCGCGACGTTGAATGGCGAGCCACCGGCAATGGCCTGAAAGCCCACTTTGTTGCTTTGCCCGTTGTTGTCTGGCTGGCTGAAAAAATCGAACAGCGCTTCGCCACAGACTAAAAACATAGATGCTCCACGGCCTTAAAGTGCCCGTAAATAATGACGATAGCGGTCGTAGACCTGCTGATAAGCAATGACATTCTCGGGGATTGGTCGGGTTTCGCTGCTCGCGTCGAGGCCCACGCAGCGCTGACACAATGCCTGCAAGCTCTGACTTTGTCCGTTTTCTGCGGACCAGCACCATGCTGCCTGAATGGCCGCGCCGAGTGCTGCGGCTTCACTGTGTTCGGTGCAGATAACCGGGGTGTCCATGACATCCGCGACGATTTGCCTCCAGATCGCGCTTTTAGCGCCGCCGCCGATCAAGCGGACCGTCTCACTCTTGATGCCATTGGCGCGCAGCAGGTCCAGGCCGTAGCGCAAACCAAAGGTGGTGCCTTCGACCACTGCACGGCACAGGTTGGCCTGGCTCAGGTTGGTGCTGTTGAGCCCCAGAATACTGCCGGTGGCATGGGGCAGGGCGGGTACACGTTCGCCATTGAGGAAGGGCAGCATCAGCACCCCTTCGGCACCGATCGGCGCTTGGGCTATCGCGCGGTTGAAGCTGTCGATGTCCAAGGAAAACAGTTCGCGAATGGCGCTGGTGGCATTGGTCAGGTTCATGGTGCAAATCAATGGCAACCAACCACCGGAGGAAGAACAGAAGGTCGCCACCGAGGCTTGGTCGCTGACCTGTGGCTGGTCCGCATAGGCGTAGACAGTGCCCGAGGAGCCCAGACTCATGGTGATCGAGCCGGGTTGGATATTGCCGGTGCCGATGGCGCCCATCATGTTATCGCCACCACCACTGGCGACAATAGCGTCTGGGTTTAGCCCGAGTAGTTGGGCGATTTGCGGACGAATCGTGCCCACGGCTTGCTGCGCGTCGATCAGCTGAGGCAAGGCACGGCTCAAGCGGCCACTGGGGTCGATATGTTCGAGTAGCGCCACGTCCCAACTACGGGTGCGCACGTTGAAATAACCAGTGCCGGAGGCGTCGCCGAATTCGCTGCAACAACGTCCGGTCAGCCAGTAGTTGAGGTAGTCATGGGGCAGCAATATCTTGTCGATGCGTACGGAAAACTCAGGATAGTGCTCCAGGGTCCACAGCAGCTTTGAGACCGTGTAACCCGGTGCAATGGCAACACCGAGGCGCGCGAGAGAGCCGGCTTCTCCGCCGAGATAGTCCAGTAGTCGATTGTTTTCCGGGGTGGATTCGGTGTCGCACCACAGTTTGGCCGGGCGTAACACTTCGCCCTGTTGATCCAGTAGAACCAGGCCGTGTTGCTGCCCGGAAACACTGATTGCCTGGATCTGTGAGCCGCTGATGCCGGCCTCCGCGAGCGCATCACGGGTGGCCTGTTCGAACGCCGCGAGCCATTGCTGCACATCCTGCTCGCGCCGACCATTGGCCGCACTGATCAGACGGTGCGGCGCGGCGCCTTGGCCAAGCACGTTGCCGCTTACTGCATCAAGCACAATGGCCTTGGTGCCTTGGGTTCCGCAATCAATACCGAGAAACATGCTCACCTCAGACGGATTTGGCCAGCAGATTTTCCAGGGTCTTGCGGACGCCCAGTTCACGCAAGCTGTTGAGGTTATGTTCGAACGCGGCGACGAACTCGGCGGACCGTGGAATTGCTGTGCCAAAGATTTCTACAACCTCGAGCAAACGCTGAGTGATCAAGACATCGTCGACGACCAAGGCCTGACAGAATTCTGTCCTGGGGTCGACGATGGGATACGTGTTGCCGGCTTCATCCACTCCCTTGAGGTATATGGCCCAGGCCGCCACCACCAGAGACGCACGGTCGAGGTTGCCTTTATCAAGAATCAGGCGGTTGATGGTCGGCACGGTGAACTTGGGAAACTTCGATGAGCCGTCGGAGCAAACCCGTGCCAACTGATCGGCAATCGCCTGATTGGAGAAGCGCTCGATCAAGGTGTCCTTGTAGCCTTCCAGGTCGATCCCGGGCACCGAAGCCAATTGTGGCGTGACATCCAGGTCCATGTAGGCGCGTACGAATTGCACGTACAGCGGATCGTTCATGGTCTCGTGGACGAAGCGATAGCCCTGCAAAAAGCCCAGATAGGTCAGTGCCAGATGACTGCCGTTGAGCAACTTGATTTTCATCTCTTCGTAGGGCGTCACGTCGTTGGTGAACTGCACACCGACCTTTTCCCAGGCTGGGCGGCCGCTGACGAAGTTATCCTCCAGCACCCATTGCACAAACGGTTCGCAGACCACCGGCCAGGCATCATCGACACCGTATTCATCGTGCAACTGGAGTCGCTGAGCGGTGGTGGTCATGGGGGTGATGCGGTCGACCATTGCGTTGGGGAAGCTGACGTTGGCGGCAATCCAGTCGTGCAGATCGGCATCGCGCAGGGCAGCGAAAGCCAGCAACGCCTTGCGTGCGACGCTGCCGTTATGTGGCAGGTTATCGCAAGACATTACGGTGAAGGCTGGAAGGGCGTTCGCGCGGCGTGTTGCCAGGGCCGCGCAGAGCAGGCCGAACACGGTCTTCGGCGAAGTCGGGTACGCAAGATCATGTTGAATCTGCGGCAAGTGCGCCATGAATTGGCCGTTGCTGTCGTCGATGCAGTAGCCACCTTCGGTGATCGTCAGTGAAACGATCCGAATCTCAGGGCTGGCCAACTTGTCGATCAACGCCTGCACGCCATCTTCAGCCAGTAACATGTTGCTGATGGAACCGATAATGCGGGTTTCAGTGTCGTCGGTATCGCCGAGTTCACAGAGCGTGTAGAGGTAGTCTTGCTCGGCTAGGGCGTCACGTACTGCGCGATCTTCCGGGCGCAGGCCAATCCCGCAGATACTCCAGTCGAGGTCTTCGCCGAGGTTCATCAGCGCGTCGGTGTAGAACGCCTGATGTGCGCGGTGAAAACCACCAACACCGATGTGGGCGATCCCCTGGCGAGTGTCGGCCGGGCTGTAGAGCGGGCGAGCGACGGTGGCGGGGAGCTGTGAAAGGTTCTGCTTGTTCAGTTTCATGAGGGTGGTCTCGAATGTTTAAGCGGCGGCCTGTAAAGCGCTGGTGATCACCAGGCCCTGAGCGTCGAACAAATGGCAGTGGGTGCTGTCCAGGTGCAGGTTCAGACTCTCGCCATGCTGGCTGGCCAGATCTCCGCGGATACGCAGGGTCAAGGCTTCACCTGATGAAGTGCGCACATGACAATACGTGTCGCTGCCCAAGCGCTCGCTGACGTCGGCGATTACCTGCATCTGGCAGTCTCCTTCCCTGGCGATGTTCAAGTGTTCCGGGCGTATGCCAAGGGTTACCGCGCTGCCGACACTCACGCTGGCGCCGGCCAATGGCAGGTTGATTGTGGTGCCAGCGTCCAGGGTGACTTCGCAGCCACGGCTGTCGGCACGGCTGACGGTGCCCTTGAGAAAGCCCATTTTCGGTGTGCCCAGAAAGCCTGCAACGAACAGGTTGGCTGGATGGTGGTACAGCTCCAGCGGCGAGCCGATTTGTTCAACCTTACCACCGTTGAGGACCACGACCTTGTCGGCCAGGGTCATGGCCTCGACCTGATCGTGGGTCACGTAGATCATTGTCGCCTTCAGCTCTTTATGCAGGCGTGACAGCTCCAGGCGTGTTTGAACGCGCAACGCTGCGTCGAGGTTGGAGAGGGGCTCATCGAACAGGAATATTTTTGGGTTGCGCACAATTGCCCGGCCGATGGCCACGCGCTGGCGCTGACCGCCGGAAAGCTGTTTGGGTTTACGCTCCAGCAGCGGTTCCAGTTGCAGGATGCGCGCCGCTTCGCTGACTTTGCGCTCGATATTGGCTTTGTTGCCACCGGCCAGATCGAGGGCGAACGACATGTTCTTGCGCACGGTCATATGCGGATACAGGGCGTAGGTCTGAAATACCATGGCCAGGTCGCGCTTGGCCGGGCTGACCTGGGTGATGTCTCGCCCATCAAGCTCGATGGTACCGGCAGTGACTTCTTCAAGCCCGGCGATCAGCCGCAATAGCGTGGATTTGCCGCAGCCGGAGGGACCGACGAAAACCACGAATTCACGGTCGCGAACGTCCAGATCGATGCCCTTGATGATGGCGTGGCCGTCGAAGCCTTTTTGCAGGTTTCTGATACTCAGGTTAGCCATGGTGACCTCCGTTCTGTTCTGTTTTTATTCTAGAAAGGTAGAAAGACTATTTGACGGCGCCAAAAGACAGGCCGCGTACCAGTTGTTTTTGGCTGATCCAGCCGAAGATCAGAATCGGCGCGCAGGCCAGTGTCGAGACTGCCGAGAGCTTGGCCCAGAACAAGCCTTCCGGGCTTGAGTAGGAGGCGATCAGGGCTGTCAATGGCGCGGCATTGGACGAAGTCAGGTTCAGCGACCAGAACGCCTCGTTCCAGCACAGGATCAGTGACAGCAGGGCTGTGGACGCCAGGCCACCTTTGCAGATGGGTACTAGCACCCGGAAGATCTCTTGCAAGGTCGTGGCTCCGTCCAGTCGCGCGGCTTCGAGAATGTCCGGCGGGATATCCTTGAAGTAGGTGTAGATCATCCATACAACAATGGGTAGGTTGATCAGGGTATAGATAATGATCAGGGCGAATCGGGTGTCCAGCAGACCGAAGGTTTTGGCCAGCAAGTAGATCGGCATCAGCACGCCCACCGGTGGCAACATCTTGGTCGAGAGCATCCACAATAAGGTGCCTTTTGTGCGTTTGGTCTCGAAGAAAGCCATGGAATAGGCCGCCGGTATGGCGATCAGCAGGCACAGGGCCGTGGCGCTGAAGGAGATGAGCACCGAGTTCCAGGCAAAATGGAAATAGCCGCTGCGTTCCTCGATGTGCAGGTAGTTCTCCAGCGTCGGGCTGAAGATGAACTGAGGTGGCGTGGCGAAAGCGTCGATTTCGGTCTTGAAGCTGGTCAGCACCATCCAGAAGATAGGGAAGAACACCAGCGCCGCTATGGCCCATGACAAGGTGCCGAGCACCAGGCTCTGCACGCGACGGGATTGTTTGAGCGTCATCATGATAAGGCCCTCATGACTTATCGGTGAGGTTTTTGCCAATCATCCGAATCAGGATGATTGCGGCAATGTTGGCGATCACCACGGCAATCAAGCCGCCAGCCGACGCCATGCCGACATCGAACTGCAGCAAGGCCTGGTTATAGATCAGGTACGCCAGGTTGGTCGAGGCATAGCCCGGACCGCCGTTGGTGGTGGTGAAAATCTCGGCGAACACCGACAACAGGAAAATCGTTTCGATCATGATGACCACGGCAATGGGCCGGGCCAGATGCGGCAGCGTCAGGTACCAGAAAATCGCCAAGGGACCGGCGCCGTCCAGGCGCGCAGCCTCTTTCTGCTCCTGATCAAGCGATTGCATGGCCGTCATCAGGATCAGGATGGCGAAGGGCAGCCATTGCCACGACACGATGATGATGATCGACAGCAGCGGGAAGTGGGCGAGCCAGTCCACCGGCTGCGCGCCGAAAAATTTCCATACAGCGGCCAGAATTCCGGAAACCGGATGGAAAATCAGGTTCTTCCAGATCAGCGCGCTGACCGTTGGCATGATGAAGAACGGCGAAATCAACAACACCCGGACGATGCCTCGACCGAAAAATTTGCTGGCTTCCAGCAGGGCTGAAATCAGGACGCCGAGAATCACGCTGATCGCCAGCACACTGCCCACCAGCAATAAGGTGTTGGTGGCGCCGGGGATGAAGCCACTGTCAGTGATGAAGTAGGTGAAGTTTTCCAGACCGACGAATTCGTTCTCGCCGGGATTCAGCAGACTGTAGCGAATCAGCGAGAAGTAGATCGTCATGCCCAGCGGCACAATCATCCACACCAGCAACAGCAGTATGGAAGGGCTGACCAGAAACCAGCCGGGTTTGACCCTCCGGCGTTTGGCCTTGGGTTGTTGGCTGGACGTAGCCAGACGGGGGTTAACGGCTGAGGTATTCATGATGACTCCGAGCCTGGACGCAAGCGTGAACACGGTGTCGAGGGGCAGAGGGCCTCTCGACACCAGCGATAGTCAGAGGACTACTTTTTCGGGTAACCCGCTCGTTTCATGTCCCGCTCAGTGGAGTTTTGCGCGGCGACCAGGGCGGCATCGACTGTCATCGTACCAACCAGGGCTGCGGAGAATTGCTGGCCGACCGACGTGCCGATGGCCTGGAACTCAGGGATGGTCACCAACTGGATACCGACATAAGGCACCGGTTTTAGCGTAGGGGTCTTGGGTGTCACTGCCTTCAACGATTCGAGGGTGATCTTGGCGAACGGTGCAGCCGTCATGTACGCCTCGTTGTAGGTCGAGGCGCGAGTGCCTGGTGGCACGTTGGCCACGCCATCTTTCTCGGCAACCAGTGCGGCGTACTCCTTGGAAGTAGCCCAGGTACTGAAGGTTTTGGCGTCAGTCTGGTTTTTTGCGCTGGTCGGAATGGCCAGCGCCCAGGAGTACAACCAGGCAGAGCCTTTGTCTGTGACCTCATGCGGCGCGTAAGTGAAGCCGACATGGTCGACGACCTTGCTTTGAGTTTTATCGGTCACAAAAGAGCCCGCAACGCTGGCATCCACCCAGATCGCACAGTTGCCGCTGTTGAACAGGGCCAGGTTTTCGTTGAAACCATTGCTCGATGCGCCAGGCGGCCCGGATTTTTTCATGGTTTCGACGTAGAAATTCAGTGCGTTTTTCCACTCGGGTTGATCGAACTGAGGTTTCCATTGCTCATCGAACCAGCGTGCGCCGTACGCATTGGCAACGGTGCTGATCAGCGCCATGTTCTCGCCCCAGCCGGCCTTGCCGCGCAAGCAGATACCGTATTGTTCTTTGTCTCGGTGGGTGAGTTTTTCGGCGAAGCCGGCGATCTCGCTCCAGGTTGGGCGTTCAGGCATCGTCAGGCCTGCGTCCTTGAACAGATCGGTGCGGTAGTAGGTCATCGAACTTTCGGCATAGAACGGCAGGGCATACAGCTTGCCGTCAACCGACAGGCCATCGCGTACCGATGGAAAAACGTCATCCAGCGCGTAGCTGGCAGGCAGGTCTTTCATCTCTTCCAGCCAGCCTTTCTGACCCCACAACGACGCTTCGTACATGCCGATGGTCAGCACATCGAACTGGCCCCCTTTTGTGGCGATGTCGGTGGTCAGGCGTTGGCGCAGAACGTTTTCTTCCAGCACCACCCAGTTGAGTTTGATATCAGGGTGCTGTTGTTCGAAGGTTTTAGACAGGCGTTGCATGCGAATCATGTCGCTGTTGTTGACCGTGGCAATGGTGACTGTACCGGCGACGGCCGTGCTGCCAAGTACCAGGCAGGTGCTGGCGAGTAGCGCTTTTACTGAAGCCTTCATCGATCTCTCCTCTCCTGCGCTCTGAGAGCTGCAGAAGGTCAGTTATTGTTTTTGTATCTTCCGGAGGCAAGGAAGACTGTGAACTGATTACAACGGTCTGAGGGAGAGATGACAAATCCTGCACTGCACTCAAACTGATACTTTTTTGCACTCATGGCGCAAACGGAAATGCATTGAAATATCGCTCCGGCATAGCGTCGGGCGGTTTCAGCGTAGTTGAAGGGGGCGAAGGTGGGGTGAATCAGTACAGGTTTTGTTCGGTCAGTCGCTGGACGGCCAAACGACGATAGTGCGAGGGCGTCATGCCTTTGAGCTGCTGAAAACGCCGATTAAAATTGGAAATATTATTGAAACCGGACTCGAAACACACATCGGTCACCGGTTTATTGCCATCCGCCAGCAGCTCGCAGGATTTACTGACGCGCAGGCGATTGACGAACTCGACGAAGCAACGGCCAGTCGCCTGCTTGAACACCCTGGAAAAATACGTCGGTTTCATGCCCAGATACTCGGCGACCTCTTCAAGAGGCAGCTCGCGCGCGTAATGAGCGAAGATGTAATCCACGGCGCGGTTGGTGCGGTCGATGCTGTGTTCATCGGCCAATTGCGGCGAGGTCGTGCCAGAGAGCAGTTGGACGTCATCACTCGCGGCCAGAAGCTCCAGCAATATGAAAAAATGCCCCAGCCGGCTGATACCCCTGCTGTCGGCGATTTTTTGCATCAGCTTCATCGCCTGACGGATCGTGCGTTTGCAGCGAAACTCGATTCCGTATTGTGCGCGCTCCAGCAGTGGGGTCAGGGTCTTGAGTTCGGAAAACACCTGGTTGCCGCTCTCGAACAACTCGTCGGTGAAATTCACCAGCATGTCGCGTTTGACCACCACTTCGTCTTCGCCGACCTGACTGATCCAGTTATGTGGCAGGTTCGGCCCGGTCAAAAACAGGCTTTCAGGGTAGAAGTTACCGATGTAATCGCCGATGAACACCTTGCCCGAACTGGCGACGATCAGATGCAGCTCGTATTCCTTGTGAAAATGCCAGCGCACCAAAGGACAGGGAAAACCATGCTCGCGATAAATGATCGACAGCCCGTTATGGTCGTCCATCAGTTCGTAGGAGGGGTCGGTTATTCTTGTTGTTTTGGTCATGCACTGGTCGTCGATGGTGATTCGCTCAGGTCCTAATGTGCACTATTTGGCTGAGCGGTAACATGGACTTAACAAAGGGTCGTATGAAAGGGTACGAAATGAGGATGACCGTGGTTTTGGATGTGGGCTCATGAAGAACATTCTGCTGATCGGCATTGGTGCGGGTAATCCAGAACACATCACGGTTCAGGCCATTAACGCGCTGAACCGGACGAACGTGTTTTTCATCCTGGACAAAGGCTATGCCAACGACGATCTATTGCGTTTGAGGAAGGAGATTTGCCAGCGCTACATGACGCGCGACGACTACCGCGTGGTGCAGGTGCAGGATCCGCAGCGCGAAGACGATCCTCAGTCCTATCAGGCGGGCATCGAGTATTGGCATGAGCAGCGCGCGGTGTTGTTCGAGCAACTGATTGGCGATGAAGTGGCTGAGGGGGAGGTTGGCGCGTTTTTGATCTGGGGCGATCCGTCGCTGTATGACAGCACTTTGCGGATACTCGACCGGGTACTGGAGCGCGGCGCGCAGTCGTTTGAGTATCAGGTCATTCCGGGCATTACCAGCGTTCAGGCGTTGGTCGCCCAGCACCGGATACCGTTGAACCGCATTGGCGAGCCAATCCAGATCACCACCGGCCGGCGACTGGCGCAGAGCCCGGAGGGGGATATCGATAACGTCGTGGTGATGCTCGATGCCCATTGCACGTTTGACACCCTGACCGACACAGATTTGCACATCTACTGGGGTGCGTATCTGGGCACCCCGGATGAAATCCTGATCACAGGAAAACTCAAGGACGTCAGTGCTGAAATTCGCCGCGTCCGCGAAGCTGCCAGGCGCGAGAAAGGGTGGATCATGGATACATATTTGTTGCGTAGACCACGCTGAGGCCTTCGCCCGCAAGCTGGCGAAGAAAATACCCGGATATCAAACTGAAGTTCGATTCTTGGCTTCGATCCATTGCGCCATGTATTGGGTACTTTTGTGGTGGTGGTGACGTAGCATGGCACCGGTGAAGTTGTCGGTTCGATGCTGCTGCAGGGTTTGGCGGCAGGCCTCAATCCGCGCAATCAGGCTCGCGCAGTGCTGCTCGTACTGATAGCGCGCACTCACTATCGCCCAGCCATTGGCTTGCGCCTGTGCCCACAGGGTTTTGTCCCGATAGAGCTCGACGGCTGCAGCAGCGATGGCGCTGGCGCTACTGGCTATCGCGCCCGGCCATGGCAGGTCGCCGGCCATGGCTTCAGCGCCGATAGGCGTGGTGACATTCGGGGTGCCGCAGAGCATGGCGTCGACGATCTTGCCTTTGATGCCAGCACCAAACCGCAAGGGTGCCAGACAGACTCGCGCACCGGACATCACCTCCAGTGCATCTTCCGCCCAGTTCATGACATGAAACCCCTGTGCTGCGTTGTGCAGGGCAGTGGCTTTGGGGGGGGTGTAGGCCCCGTAGATGTGCAGTTGCGCAGACGGTAGCTGTTGGCGAATCAGTGGCCAGATCGCATTTTTCATCCATAACACCGCATCCCAGTTCGGCGCGTGGCGAAAGTTACCGATGCTGAGGAAATGCGCGCGGTCTTCGAAAGGTCGCGCAGTGGTCGGTGTGCCATTGAGCATCAGTGGGCACCAATGCAGTAATGCCATGGGGAGCTTGAACTGATCGACGAGCAGATCGATTTCTACATCGGAGATCATCAGGCTGATGTCGGAGCGATAGATCGCGGCAATTTCGCGCTGAGCCAGGTCACTGGCCGCCATGTACGGGAAAATAGCTTGAGGTGAGGCACTGAAAAATTCATAAAAATCATCAAGATCAGAGTCTTTCTTTAGGTGATTCTTGAGTAGTTGATGCCGAGCGTCGCGCAGGCTTTGCAGGTCTGAGGTTTCGAGAATGCGCAGCGCGTCGGGGCAATGCTTCTCCACGCGCCAGGCAAATTGTTCTTCCATCATGAAACGGTCGAACAGCACGATGTCTGGCTTGAGTTCAGTGATGAACACATCGAAGCTGCTGTTATTGAGTTCGATGCTGACTTCGGCAATGCCGAGAGCGGCGAGATCAGCTTTGTGTTCGCCTTCGCTCGCAGGGCTGCTGAAGGTGATTTGCCAGCCTTGACTCAGGAAGCACTCGATCAACTGTATCATGTGACCACCCGCTGCCGACGAGCGCGGTTCTGGCCAGACATAACCAATGATGAGCACGTGGGTGGGAGTGCTTGAGTGGGGCAGGCTCATGGGAGGGGGTTCTGGGTGATCGAGGGGCGTAATTAAACCACAGGTTTTGGGAGGCATCACCGATACGCCGAAAGCGCGACAAAAAAAGCATCGACCCCTTGAGGGGGCGATGCTGTTTGTGATTACTCAGTCTTGAGTTTGCGCCAGTCGTCGGAGCCCGAAGTGCCGCTGACTTCATGGGTCCAGGAGATTTTGCGATAGGTGAAGTAGACGTCTTCAAGGTGAGTGAAGTGCGACTGTTTCGGGTCCTGGCAGTTTGGCATGTGCGAATGCACTTCAACGATCAGTGCATCGTCCAGTTCGATGGTGAAGTAGTGCTGTTGAGTGCCCTCTGCCGAGGTGCGGAACCACTCCAGGCGGCATTTGCTCAGGAGTTCGCCGGAGGTCAAAGCCGCGAAAATCAAAGGCGAGGACTTGTCGAACACCTTGGTGATCATCAGAGGTTTGTGTACGCGTTGGCCGGTCGGTTGGCCGGATTGAGGGTCGCGTGGAATGATGATTTGATGGTCGAAGGCTTGAACCAGGATTTGGTCTTCATGACCTTCCTGATAGATGTTGCCGACCGAGTCCTGGGTAAAAGTGCCTGCGGTGATCAGGCCCTGTTTGGTGCCTTCGATCTTTAAATACGCGGGTGTTGGCATGAAACGCTCCTTTCAGGATAAACAGAGGGTGTCCGTAAAAACTAATGCGTTGCGGACGCTGTTTCATCTATCAAAAGCCATGCCGTAAAATATAAATTGATATAAATCATATGGATAGCTTTATTAGTTAAAGCTATTTAGAGATTTATGGTGGGCATTTAACCCCGGTTGAGCAAGTTCTTGCTCATGCCGACGGAGCATCCTGCGCATAGGATAAGGGCCCTTGGAAACCGGATCAGACAAGTTTTCGGGGTAGTGGCGGGTTTGGGTTGTGCAGGAAATTGCGTATCAGGCCTTTTGGCCCAAAATCCCCTTCACCTTGCTTCGCAACTGATCGATGGAGAACGGTTTGCCGATGACGTCCATACCTTCCTGCACTTCGATACTTTCTGCATACCCACTGGCGAACAGCACGGGCAGGCTGGGGCGTAATTTCCGGGCCTCGGTCGCCAGATCGCGGCCATTCATATCGGGTAGTCCCTGATCAGTCATCAGCAGATCTATGACTTTCTGACCGTCGCCCAGGTGGGCGAGCGCGTCTTTACCGTCAGCGGCTTCGAGCACGCTGTAATCCAGCTCTTCAAGTACGTCGACGATCAACATGCGTACGATGTTGTCGTCTTCGACCACGAGGATGGTGCTGGTGGGTGCGGACATAAAATGTTCCCTGAAAAAAGACAATAATTCGCAGCTGATTGTTTCTGACAGCATGTTAATGAGTATGTAAATGATAGCGACAAGTTCCCTCTAGCAGGAAAAACTATCCATTTGGGTTCCTTTCTGCTCTTTTTTCACCCTGATGAGATTTTTTGTAGGCCGTTTCATGGTGCTGTGCCTGAATTTTCTGCTTCATGTGCTAGAAAAACAGTCTTTTGCAGATGTTTCCTGCAGACTCTGTCGTTTCGATGAATTCGCCCGGACCTTTTGATGAACCCTCCGTCTTCGATTGACGAGCAACGCTTCCGTAAAATGTTGGGCCGCAACATCAGTCTGCCGTTGGGTGTCGGTGTGCTGAGCGCTGTTTTTTTTATCTCTCTGATTACCTATTTATTGACGGTGATCCAGTGGGTCGAACACACCGACCGCGTGATCAACAACGCCAATCATTCGCTCCGGCTGTCCATCGATATGGAAACGGGCATGCGCGGCTTTCTGCTCACGGGTGATGAGCACTTTCTCGATCCCTATGAAGTCGCCAAACCTGGGGTGGTGGCTGAACTCAAAAGTCTGGACCAACTGGTTGCCGATAACCCTCAGCAACTGGATCGCTTGAGGCGTCTGTCTGCCCTGCAGGATGAATGGAACGATTTTGCCCAGGAAATGATCACGTTGCGCCGAAAAAATGGTGATTATCAATCGGCTATTGCCGCCGGTCGAGGCAAGCGTCTGACCGACGAAATTCGCAGCGAATATGATCAGATCGTGGCGATCGAGCAGCAACTGCGCATCACTCGCAACGAAGACGTCACGCACACCACGATTCTCACAGTGACCTTGTATTTGATTTTTGTGGTGCTGATCAGCGGCTTCCTGGCCTACATAGGCCGGCGCGATATGTTTGCGTTATCAAAAAGTTACCTTGAGAACCTGAAGCTGCAAGAGAATAACGCTCAGCGCTTGCAACACGTGGCGTGGCTGCGCAACGGGCAAAGCGAGCTGGCAGAACAAGTGTTGGGGCAGCTGACATTGAACGTGCTGGGCCGCAATGTGTTGCAGTTTTTTGCCCAATACCTGGGCTCTGTCGTGGCCGCGATGTATGTCCGTCAGGAACATGGTGGCTTCACGCGTGTGGCATCTTACGGGTTTTCCCGCGAGCAGGAACAGCACGAGCAGTCGATCTACGGCGGCGAGGGCGTTATCGGTCAGGCTGCGCTGCAAGACAAGATCATCACCCTGGACGATGTGCCGGGTGATTACTTCAAAGTCAGCTCGGGTCTGGGCGATGGTTCGCCGCGTAGTGTCCTGATCGTGCCAACCAGCAATGACGACCAGGTCAATGGCGTGATCGAGTTGGGTTTTTTGCGGGCCTTGACCGAACGCGATGTCGAGTTTCTCGAGGTGATTTCCGACAACATCGGCACCTCGATTGAAGCGGCACGTTACCGCCAGCGCTTGCAGGACGTACTCGCCGGAACCCAGCAGCTCAATGAAGAACTGCAGGTGCAGCAGGAAGAGCTTAAAGCCGCTAACGAAGAGCTTGAACAACAGTCACACATCCTCAAGGAGTCTCAGTCCCATCTGGAAACCCAGCAGGCAGCTCTTGAGCAAACCAATGAGCAGTTAGCCGAACAGGGCCAAGCCCTGGCCGATCAGCGTGATGCGTTGGACCGCAACAACGAAGAGTTGAATATTGCGCAGGTTGAACTTGAAGCAAGAGCTGAAGAGCTGCAACGCTCCAGCAAATACAAGTCTGAATTCCTTGCCAATATGTCTCATGAGTTGCGAACGCCGCTTAACAGCTCACTGATTCTGGCGAAACTGCTGGCGGAAAACCCGACAGAGAACCTGACGGCCGAGCAGGTCAAATTCGCCGAGTCTATCTATTCGGCAGGCAACGATCTGCTGAACTTGATCAACGACATTCTCGACATCTCCAAGGTCGAAGCCGGCAAGCTCGACATGCGCCCGGAAACTACCAGTGTGGCGCGGTTGGTCGAAGGCCTGCGGGGTATGTTTCAACCCATGGCCGCAGACAAGAAACTCGACTTTCAAGTCGAATTACAGGCGGGCGCGCCAACGCTGCTGTTTACTGATCGCCAGCGCCTGGAGCAAGTACTGAAAAACCTGTTGTCCAACGCGATCAAGTTCACTGAGCGCGGCAGTGTCAGTTTGACCGTATCGCGGCAGCCGGGCGAGGGCATTACCTTCACCGTGCGCGACACTGGCATCGGCATCGCCGAAGAGCATCAGGAAAGCATTTTCGAGGCATTCCGCCAAGCCGACGGCACCACCAATCGGCGTTACGGTGGCACCGGCCTTGGGCTGTCGATTTCCCGCGATCTGGCCAAATTGCTGGGTGGCTCGATCTCCGTCACCAGTGCGCCAGAGCAGGGCAGCATTTTCACCTTGGTGGTGCCTGAGCAATACGTTGAGCAGGTCCAACTCGAATATGGCGAACAGCCGGTCGCGGTCGCAGCACCTGTCATGGTGATGCCACCGGTCATCCCCGTTGTAGTGAAGGTTCCGACACTGCCAGCTATTCCAGACTTTGCCGATGATCGCGACAAGGCACCGTTCAGTACCCGCTGCATGCTGGTGATCGAGGATGAGGTCAGTTTCGCGCAGATTCTTTACGATCTGGCTCACGAATTGGGTTATCAATGCCTGGTGGCCCATGCCGCTGACGAAGGGTTCAACCTGGCGGCACAGTTCATACCTGACGCGATCCTGCTGGACATGCGTCTACCGGATCACTCGGGTCTGACCGTGCTACAGCGCTTGAAAGAACTGGCGCCGACCCGACATATTCCGGTCCACGTGATCTCTGTAGAGGATCGCCAGGAAGCCGCGATGCACATGGGGGCCATCGGTTATGCGGTCAAACCGACCACCCGTGAAGAATTGAAGGATGTTTTCGCCAAGCTCGAGGCCAAGCTGACCCAGAAAGTCAAGCGCATCCTGCTGGTGGAAGACGACGCCCTGCAACGCGACAGTATCGCGCGATTGATTGGCGACGATGACATCGAGATAACCGCCGTCGGGTTCGCTCAGGATGCGTTGGATCTGCTGCGGGATAACGTCTACGACTGCATGATCATCGACCTGAAACTGCCTGACATGCTTGGCAACGACCTGCTCAAGCGCATGTCCACCGACGACATCTGCTCGTTTCCGCCCGTGATCGTCTACACCGGGCGCAATCTGACCCGGGATGAAGAAGCCGAGCTGCTCAAGTATTCCCGCTCGATCATCATCAAAGGTGCGCGTTCGCCCGAGCGTTTGCTGGATGAGGTGACGCTGTTCCTGCATAAAGTCGAATCGAAACTGTCCAGCGAACGCCAGAAAATGCTCAGGACCGCCCGCAGTCGAGACAAGGTGTTTGAGGGCCGTAAAATCCTGGTGGTCGATGATGACGTGCGTAACATCTTCGCGCTGACCAGTGCCCTGGAGCACAAAGGCGCGGTCGTTGAAATCGCTCGTAATGGTCGAGAGGCCATCAACAAGCTTAATGATGTCGACGACATCGACCTGGTGTTGATGGATGTGATGATGCCCGAGATGGACGGCTACGAAGCGACCGTGGAAATTCGCAAGGATCCACGCTGGCGCAAGCTGCCGATTATCGCGGTGACGGCCAAAGCCATGAGAGACGATCAGGAACGCTGCCTGCAGGCGGGCTCCAATGATTACCTGGCCAAGCCCATTGACCTTGACCGTTTGTTTTCGTTGATTCGCGTATGGCTGCCAAAAATGGAACGGTTCTGATTCATTGAACGTATCAGGCATTGAAGCCACTAAGTTGACTCCTGGAACCGAGTATCTGGATTTGTGCCATGTCGTTTGAGCGAAACACCGAAATTGAATTGCGTCTGTTAATGGAGGCGATTTACCTCAAATACAGTTACGACTTTCGTGATTACTCTGGAGCCTCGGTCAAGCGTCGGGTCAATCATGCGTTGCGTCAGTTCGATTGCAAGACCATCTCGGCGTTGCAGGAGCGCGTGCTACATGACCCATTAGCGTTCATGCAGCTCTTGCAGTTCCTGACTATCCCGGTCAGCGAAATGTTTCGCGATCCTGGGCATTTCCTGGCGATTCGTCAGGAGGTAGTGCCGCTGCTCAAAACATACCCTTCGATCAAGATCTGGATCGCCGGTTGCAGTACAGGGGAGGAGGTCTACTCCATGGCGATCCTGTTGCGCGAGGAGGGTCTGCTTGATCGAACCATCATCTACGCGACTGACATTAACCCCAGTTCGCTGGAGAAGGCGAAGATGGGCATATTCTCCCTGGAGAATATTCGTGCGTACACCGAGAACTATCAACGGGCGGGCGGGCAGCGGGCGTTTTCCGACTATTACACGGCGGCGTATGACCACGCTATTTTCGATAAGACCCTGCGCGAGAACGTCACGTTCGCCGATCACAGCCTGGCAACTGATAGTGTGTTTTCAGAAACCCAGTTAATTTCATGCCGTAACGTACTGATTTATTTTAATAAGAAACTTCAAGATCGGGCATTTGGGCTGTTTCACGATTCGCTCTGCCATCGGGGCTTTCTGGTACTGGGCAGCAAGGAAACACTCGATTTTTCCGCCTATAGCAAAAATTTTGAAACATTCGTCAAACAGGAGCGGATCTACCGTAAGTCATGAATACGACTGAACAATACCGCCACTTGCCCATTCGCGCGCTGCCTCTTGTCGATGCCATTGTCATCGGGGCGTCGGCTGGCGGCGTGGATGCCTTGATGAAGATTTTCTCTGCGTTGACGCCAGGCTTTGCTTTGCCAATTATCACGGTCTTGCATTTACTTGATGAGCGCCGCAGTCATTTGGCTGAAATTTTTCAGCGGCGCCTGCCTATCACGGTCAAAGAAGTCGATGACAAAGAGATAATTGTTCCTGGCACGTTGTATTTCGCCGCTCCCGGCTATCACGTGTCTGTGGAAGAAGATTTCAGCCTGTCACTGAGCCGGGAAGAGCGCATCTACCATTCACGTCCCAGCATCGACATCCTTTTTGAGTCGGCCGCTGATGCCTATGGACCTCGGCTGGCCGGGGTGTTGCTGACCGGGGCCAATCAGGACGGTGCTCGAGGATTGGCTATGATCAAGCATCACGGCGGATTCACTGTGGTTCAAGATCCCCGGCTGGCTCATGCACCCACCATGCCCGAAGCAGCGTTGGCGTTACATATGCCGAATCATATCCTGCCGTTGCACGACATTGGCCAATTGCTAATCGAGCTGGAAAGAACCGCATGCTAAGTGAAATCCAAGCCAACCTGCTGATCGTCGATGATCTACCGGAAAACCTGCTAGCGCTTGAGGCATTGATCAAGCGTGAAGGCCGCACGGTCTTTAAAGCCCTGTCTGCTGATGAGGCACTTTCGCTGTTGCTGCAGCATGAGTTCGCTCTGGCCATTCTCGATGTGCAAATGCCAGGAATGAACGGCTTCGAACTGGCTGAGCTGATGCGCAGTACCGAGAGAACCAAAAATATTCCTATCGTGTTTGTCAGTGCCGCCGGTCGTGAGTTGAATTACGCATTCAAGGGCTACGAAAGTGGCGCGGTGGACTTTCTGCACAAACCGCTGGATATCCATGCGGTGAAGAGCAAGGTCAATGTATTTGTCGACCTTTATCGTCAACGCAAGGCGATGAAGCAGCAGGTCGAAGCCCTTGAACAGAGCCGCCACGAGCAGGAAGCTTTGCTTAAGCAGCTTCAGTCCACCCAGAACGAGCTTGAGCATGCAGTGCGCATGCGCGATGACTTCATGTCGGTTGTTTCTCACGAAGTGCGCACCCCGCTTAACGGGCTTATCCTGGAAACCCAGCTGCGCAAACTGCACTTGACCAAGGGCAACGTTGCTGCGTTTACCCTGGACAAACTGAGCGCCATGGTCGATCGCGATGAGCGGCAAATCAAGAGTTTGATTCGTTTGATCGAGGATATGCTGGATGTCTCACGCATTCGTACCGGTAAGTTGTCGATTCGTCCCAGTCGTTTCGATCTGGTGCAACTGGTCAGCAACCTTCTGGAGAGCTTCTCCGCGCAGATATCGAACGCTGAGTCGACGTTGTCTTTTACGGGCGAAGGGCCGGTCATAGGGACCTGGGATGAGTTTCGTATCGAGCAGGTGGTTGTGAACCTGCTGACCAACGCACTGCGCTATGGTTCACATAACCCGATCGACGTGCGGGTGTATTGCGAAGGCGGGCAGGCGCGGGTGGATGTGCTTGATCACGGTATTGGTGTCAGCGAAGAAAACCAAAAACGAATTTTTCAGCAGTTTGAGCGGGTATCGGCCAATCATGTCATCGCCGGATTGGGCTTGGGCTTGTTTATTTCCGAGCAGATCGTCGCCGCCCATGGTGGGTCGATCAGCGTAGATAGCGAGGAGGGTAAGGGATCGTTGTTCAGGGTGAGCCTGCCGCTTTAAAAGCTGTTGGCAATTATCCGACGTACAGCGCAACCTACGCCGCGCGCCATGGTCGTAGTGGCAGCTATTTAGAGATATAAGGCACCCCATGAGCTCTGATGCAGAAGATGTCGTACTCATCGTCGAAGACGAACCGCTGATCCTGATGTTGCTCGCCGATTATCTATCGGGCGAGGGCTACCGGGTATTGAAAGCCGAAAATGGCGAACAGGCGTTTGAGATACTGGCGACCAAACCTCACCTGGATTTGATGATCACTGATTACCGCCTGCCGGGTGGTGTATCGGGGGTGATGATTGCTGACCCCGCGGTGAAGCTGCGACCTGAATTAAAGGTGATTTTCATCAGTGGCTACCCCGCCGAAATCCTGGAGTCCGGCAGCCCCATCGCTCTCAAGGCGCCAATCCTGGCCAAGCCGTTCACGATGGACAACCTGCATACGCAGATTAAAAAACTGCTGGCGTGATTGAGTGGTTGTGATGCTGGTATACCCAATTTCATTACGCCTCAACGGCCTCTTTGCGTGCTCGGACACCCATCCCGAAATACTCTCGTGTCTTCATCTTGCAGCATCGGATTGCTTTCTCCTGAACGATGTGGCGCTCGGCGCAGTACGCCTTGATCCTGGTGATTCGAACGGTCTTACTTCGCGCCGCCGAATGGGTTTTTGTCCTGCAAATGGCATAACCGCAGCCTTACGGCTGGTAACGCGTGCTTGTTATAGTCTGAGCACCATTACAACCAAAAAATGTGAGTATTTTCGAAGATGACAACCGTGTCCGATTACCAGGCTTTCCACGTCGAACTGACCGATAACATCGCTCACGTGCAGATTAATCGGCCGGAAAAGGTCAATTCAATGAACGCCGCGTTCTGGAGCGAAATCATTGATATTTTCCAGTGGATCGATGAAACGGATGAAGTGCGCGTCGTGGTCCTGAGTGGCGCTGGCAAACACTTCTCCTCGGGTATCGACTTGATGATGCTGGCATCGGTTGCCACTGAACTGGGCAAAGATGCGGGGCGAAATGCACGCTTGCTACGGCGCAAAATTCTGCAGCTTCAGGCCTCGTTCAATGCCGTGGACAGCTGTCGCAAACCGGTATTGGCGGCAGTTCAGGGATACTGCCTGGGCGGTGCCATCGATTTGATTGCAGCGTGTGATATGCGTTACGCCGCTGAAGATGCACAATTCTCGATCAAGGAAATCGACATGGGCATGGCGGCGGATGTGGGTACTTTGCAGCGCCTGCCGCGTATCATCGGCGACGGTATGCTGCGCGAACTGGCCTACACCGGGCGTACCATGGGTGCAGAAGAAGCGCGCAGCATCGGCCTGGTCAATCGCACGTTCGTCGACACGCAGAGCCTGCTTGACGGCGTGATGGCCATTGCTGGTGAAATTGCCAGTAAGTCGCCGATCGCTATTGCCGGGACCAAGGAAATGATCAGCTACATGCGTGACCATCGGATTGATGACGGCCTTGAATACGTCGCCACGTGGAACGCGGCAATGCTGCAATCAGCGGACCTTCGGTTGGCCATGGCCGCGCATATGAGCAAACAAAAAGCTGTCTTCGATAACTAAAGCATTCAATCATGAAGGCCGACTGGAACACTGAGCTGCAAGCGATCACCCAGACGTGCGCAAGCAGAGGAGATTATTCATGACACGCCCAAGGCGCTGGACAACGGCCGTACTGGATATCCAGGTCAGCGGCGGTTGGGCTGTGGTTCACAGTACCCAGGGATTTCTGCTCGACGGCAACGGCGTGATGTTCCCAAGGGAATGGCTCAAGCGTCAGGACTTGCCGTTGCTCAGCGAACACGGCATCGGCCATTTCGATGGTGAGCCGGTCTACCTGCTGGTGCTCAAACATCCGGTGGACGTCGAGGGTTGTACCTGGCAAGGCCTGCGTCAGTTCATGCTGGAAGGAGACTTCGACGTTTACAGAAAACTCGGCTATGCCGCACAGATAGGCACATGGGCGCGGGAGCATCGGTTCTGTGGCAGCTGTGGCCAAGCGATGCAGCAAGTGCCGGGTGAGCGTGCCATGTACTGCGAACACTGTGATTTGCGCCATTACCCGCGTATTTCGCCGAGCATGATCGTGCTGATCACTCGTGGCGATGAAATCCTGTTGGCACGCTCGCCGCGTTTTGTGCCGGGCGTCTACAGCACCCTGGCGGGGTTCGCTGAGCCTGGGGAGTCTGCGGAGGATTGCGTACGCCGCGAAGTGATGGAAGAGGTGCAGTTGGAGGTCAAGAACATCCAGTACATGGGCAGTCAGTGTTGGCCGTTCCCGCACTCGATGATGCTGGGCTTCCATGCCGAGTACGCGGGAGGCGAAATCGTTCCCCAACTGGATGAGATCGAAGATGCGCGCTGGTTCGACATCAATGATCTGCCGCCGTTACCGGCCCACCGCTCCATCGCGCGCTACTTGATCGATCTGTATCTGGCCAGGCGTTCAGGCGCCGCTGAACCAGTGTTGCCAGGCTAGGCGCACAGTCAGTCCCAGCACCACGATAATGAAAACCGGGCGGATAAATTTTGCGCCGCCCTGAATCGCGGTACGAGCGCCAAAGAAGGCCCCGATCATCAGCGACGAACCCATGCTCAGGCCGATCAGCCAGTCTACCTGGCCAGAGAAGATGAACACTGACAGCGCCGCAGCATTGCTGACGAAGTTCATGCTGCGCGCCACACCGCTGGCCTTCACCAGATCCAGAGGGTAGAGCAGCAGACTGCTGACGGTCCAGAATGCACCCGTGCCCGGCCCGGCGACACCGTCATAAAATCCTAATCCCAGGCCTTGCGGCAGTTGCCACTTCTTCTTGATGGGCGCGTCGCTGTCCAGCGGTGCCTTGGGTGTGCCACCGAACAATAGGTAAAGGCCGCAACCGAACACAATCACCGGGAGCATCTGGTTGATCCACTCAGCGGGCAGGTAATGCGCAACCACCGCACCAATCGATGCCCCGACTGCCGTGCCAATCAACGCGTGAATCCATTGCTTGGGGTCGAACAGCTTGCGTCGGAAAAAGGTGTAGCTGGCCATCGCCGAACCGAAGGTCGAACTGAGTTTGTTGGTGCCAAGGACCAGATGCGGTGGGAGACCGGCAGTCATCAGGGCAGGGGTGGTCAACAAGCCACCACCACCGGCGATCGCATCAATGAACCCTGCGACAAAAGCAACGACTGCAAGAATGGCGAGGGTGGTCAGGTCAACACTGAGTTCAAAAGGCATGCGAGGGATCGACTTATACGGCTTGGGCAGAATGGCTGCTCCAGAAGGCGACCATTTTACGCATAACGGGTGATAAATCGATGTATCGGTTCGACCGCGCCAAGCCATTCGCGAATGAATTCGTTCCCACACAACGTGCAGGAAAAGCGCTTACAGCTCATCAATCCTGACCCAACGCTGCTCTGCCGCCGCCAGGCGAATAGCTGCGGCTAAACGTTCTACTTGCCAAGCCTCTTCGAAATCAGGCCCTTCATTGCCATGACCGCAGACCGCCTGAATCAATGCATGCACTTCCAGCGTCTTGAGTTCGTTGTACCCCAACTGATGCCCAGGTGCGGGACAGAAGGCTGCATAACCGGGCAGTGTTGGTCCTGCGAGTATCCGCTGAAACCCGTCTTGCCCTGGGCGGTAAACCTGCAGCTCATTGAGTCGCTCCTGATCAAACGCAAGGGTGCCCCGTGTGCCGCTGATCTCGAAACTCAGGTGGTTTTTGTAGCCGTGCTTGAGCCAGCTGCTGCTGAACGTGCCGCGAGCGCCGTTGGCGAAGCGCAACAAGGCATGGGTCTGATCGTCGACGGCGATGGTGCGCTGTTCGCTGCTGCCCACGGCAACCGGACGTTGGGCGTGCACAGTATGAGAGTCGGCACATACCGCGTCGATGTCGCCGAGCAGGTGACGGGCCAGCGCCAGCAAATGGCTGCCCAGGTCTGCCAGCGCGCCCCCTGCGTGGGCAGCTTCACAGCGCCATGACCAAGGCGTTGCTGGATCCCCCATGAACTCTTCGCTGAACTCTCCCTGAAAGCCGATGATTTCGCCCAGCTCGCCGTCTGCGATCATCTGTCGCGCCAGACCGATGATGGGGTTGTGCTGGTAGTTGTAACCCACCCGCGTGACCACACCCGCAGCTTGGGCGGCTCGACGCATTTCACTCGCTTGACCGAGGCTGATCGCCAGGGGTTTTTCGCAATACACCGCTTTGCCGGCTGCCAGTGCCGCCATGGCCATGGGGTAGTGCAAGTGATTCGGTGTGGTGATCGCCACCAGGTGCACGCCGGGATCGTTGATCAATGATTGCCAGTCACCGTGAGCATGAGCGAAGCCCCAGTCGTTGGCGCATCGCTCGGCACGTGCGGCATCAGCATCGGCCAGTGCAGCGAGATGCACCTGCACGGGCAGTTGAAACGCGGCGCTCACATTGCGAAAGGCCAAGGCATGGGCACGCCCCATGAAGCCAGTGCCGATCAGGCCAATGCCCAGTGTGGGCAGAGCAGATGAGGGTACATAAGATTCGCGCATGACAAAGTCCGGTTAGAGTTGTTGTGCGGAAAATATATTCTTAAATCATTTTTTATGGAATATATATTCTTTTAGTGAGTCGTAAAAAAACAGCCCGAAGGCTGTTTTTTTCACCCGTACAGGAGAATCAGGACAGGTAACCACCGTCCACATTCAACGAAACACCGGTGGTGTAGCTGGATGCATCACTGGCCAGGTACAGAACGGCGCCAGCCATTTCGCTGGGTGCGGCCACACGCTTGAGCGGGATCTGCTCCAGCGCCATGTTCAGGATCGCATCGTTTTTGACCAGGGCCGAGGCGAATTTGGTGTCTGTCAGACCTGGCAGCAGGGCGTTGCAACGAATACCGAACGGCGCGCATTCCTTTGCGAACACTTTAGTCATGTTGATCACGGCCGCCTTGGTCACCGAATAGATGCCTTGGAACACGCCTGGCGAAATGCCATTGATCGAAGCGACGTTGATGATGCTGCCGCCGCCGTTTTCGCGCATCAGTTTGCCGGCTTCAATGGACATGAAGAAGTAACCGCGAATGTTAACGTCGACGGTTTTCTGGAATGCGCTCAGGTCCGTGTCCAGTACATTGCAGAATTGTGGATTGGTTGCAGCGTTATTGACCAGAATGTCCAGACGACCGAACTGTTCGCGAATCTGCGCGAACGCGTTATGGATCTGTTCCATCTCGCCGATGTGGCAGGCAATTGCAGTAGCCTTGCCGCCGTCAGCGATGATCGCGTCCGCGACGTGTTGGCAGCCATCGATCTTGCGGCTGGAGACAATGACGTGCGCGCCTTGTTGAGCCAGTAGCTTGGCGATGGCTTCACCAATGCCGCGGCTGGCACCGGAAACGAAAGCGATTTTGCCGTCGAGGTCGAACAGTTGGGTCTTGGACATGTTTTCTTCCTTATTGTGTCGCAATCAAAGGCTGGATTTATCGATCACTTGCAGGCTCATCTGCTCCAGCAGCTTGTTCATCTGAATGAACTGCGCGAAGCGTTTGTCCTGGGTCTGACCATGAAAAAAACGGTAGTAGATTTGTTGCACGATACCGGCCAGGCGGAACAAGCCATAGGTGTAGTAGAAGTCAAAATTGTCGATCTGGATGCCGGAGCGTTCAGCGTAGTAATCGACGAACTGACGGCGGGTCAGCATGCCGGGCGCATGGCTAGGCTGGCGGCGCATCAGTTGTACCGGTGCCGGGTCGCTGGCTTCGATCCAATAGGCCAAGGTGTTGCCCAGGTCCATCAACGGGTCGCCAATCGTGGTGAGCTCCCAATCCAGAACGCCGATGATTTTCATCGGGTTGTTCGGGTCGAGAATCACATTGTCGAAGCGATAGTCGTTGTGCACGATGCTGGACACGGGGTGATCGGCCGGCATCTTTTCCGTGAGCCAGGCCCTGACCGTCTCCCAACTCGGCGCATCCGGGGTCAGCGCTTTTTCGTAACGGTCGCCCCAACCACCAATCTGGCGTTTCACATAACCTTCGGGCCTGCCAAGGTCCGCCAGGCCGCACGCGGTATAGTCGACCTGATGCAACTCGACCAGCGTGTCGATAAAGTTTTTACACAGGGCTTCGGTCTGTTGGGCGTCGAAGTTCAGTTCAGACGGTAGATCAGAGCGCAGAATGATGCCGTTGACCCGCTCCATGACATAGAACTCAGAGCCGATCAGTGACTCGTCAGTGCAATGCACGTAAGCCTTTGGGCAATACGGAAAGCCGACATTCAACTGATTGAGAATGCGGTATTCGCGGCCCATGTCGTGCGCAGACTTGGCTTTGTGGCCAAAAGGCGGACGCCTCAGGACGAACTCCTGGTCCGGGTATTGGATCAGGTACGTCAGGTTCGAAGCACCGCCCGGAAACTGGCTGATCTCAGGCGAGCCCCTCAGACCGGGAATATGCGCCTTGAGGTAGGGGTCGATGAGGCTGGCGTCGAGTTCTTCGCCAGAGCGGATCTTGGTGGACTGGTCAGTAAGCGCCATGCTTATCCCTTCTGCTTATTATGGAGTGCAGACATTATTGACTAATCTAATGCGACCACTCTTCGCTCACAAGCTGGAAACGGCCTTATAGGTGAGCGTGTTGCTGGCCAATCATTGGCTTTGATCGCTGGGTGTCCGTGAGTTGCAGGCGAAAAAAAACCGAGGCCCTGAGACCTCGGTTCTGCGTGCATTGCAGCCAGGTTTAAGCCGGGAACAGCTCGCTCAGCTTCATGGCCAGCATCATGTCGCCTTCAGCGCGCAGCTTGCCGCCCATGAACGCCTGCATGCCGTCGGTTTCGCCGCTGACGATGCCTTTAAGGGTCTCGCTGTCCATGACCAGTGTCACTTGAGCGTCAGGGTTCTCGCCTTCTTTAACGTCGCAAGTACCGTCTTTTACGATCAAGGAGTAGTGTGTGTTGTCATCGATCTTAAAGCCAAACACCAGGTCCAGGCCTGCAGCTGCACTTGGGTTGAACTTGGCTTTCATGGATTGAATGGAGTCAGCTACAGAAGTCATGGTGCGATCCTTTTTCTAGGGTTCTGGTGGATAGGTTCCAGCGACCATTCAGGTCGCCGTGGGCCGGTCTCAGCGATAAGTGATGAGCTCCGGCGCCTGCAACAGTTGCAGGTGCGCATGACTGTTGAAGGAAGCCAAGGCTACCTCGCGACCACGGAATTTAAGCTGGTTGAGCGAGGTATTGACGATTTGCCAGTTGAGTTCGAACGCCTGCTTCGCGGGCATCTGAGTGATTAAGTGGAGCAGCGCGGTGATTGTACCGCCTGAGGTGAAAATCGCGATCCGGTCTTTGTTGCCCGCCTGATCGAGAACCCGGTGCAAGCCCGATTGAACCTGCTCGACAAAGCCGAGCCAGCTTTGCAGCCCCGGAGTGTCATAATCACCCTTGAGCCAACGGTCCATGATCAACGCAAATAGTCGCTGAAACTCACCGCGGTTTTGCGCGGCATTACGCAGCACATACAGGGCTTCCGGTTCATCGGGGAGCAGGGCCGGGAGCAGGGCACGGATCACCGCATCGGCGTCGAATTCATTAAACGCGGGATCGACTTCAAGCGGGGCCATGGATTGCCCTGCCGCCTTGAACTGGTCCATTACCGCCTCGGCCGTATGCTGCTGACGACGCAGGTTGCCAGACAGGCAGCGATCGAAGCTCAAGCCCAGCTGTGCCAGGTGGGTGCCGAGGATCTCGGCCTGGCGAATACCCATCGGAGACAGAACGTCGTAGTCGTCTGCACCAAAGGAGGCCTGGCCATGTCGAATCAAATAGATGCTGCCCACGTCGGCGTTATCCCGGGACGTTGAAGGTTTTGCGAGGTTATGAGGATGCTTGAAGCGTGTCAATGAAAAAACATACGCTTGTTTGAATGGTTGTTTCCGGGACATCCCTGGCAAGCGATCGACTGGCCGTCTGCAAGGCACGCCGGTATGCTTGAGTCATCCGCGGCTCCTTGATTGGAGGGGCGCAAAGTGTGTGAGGAGTATTTGTGGAGTTTATGGCTGAATACGCAATTTTTCTGGCCAAGACGGTCACCCTGGTGGTTGCCATTCTGATTGTGCTGGCGGCTTTCGCTTCGCTACGCAGCAAAGGCCGACGCAAATCTGCCGGGCAGTTGCAGGTCAGCAAGCTGAATGACTTCTACAAAGGTCTGCGCGAACGTCTTGAACAATCGCTGTTGGATAAGGACCGGCTCAAGGCGTTGCGCAAAGAGCAAGGCAAAAGCCTGAAGAAGGAAAAGAAACTGGCCGACGCCAAGCCTCGGGTGTACGTGCTGGATTTCGACGGTGATATAAAAGCGTCCGCAACCGAGAGCATGCGCCATGAAATCACGGCGCTGTTAACCTTGGCCACGGTCAAGGATGAAGTGGTCCTGCGCCTGGAGAGTGGCGGCGGCATGGTCCACAGTTATGGCTTGGCCTCATCGCAGTTGGCACGGATTCGTCAGGCGGGTATTCCACTGACCATCTGCATCGACAAAGTGGCGGCCAGCGGTGGCTACATGATGGCTTGCATTGGTAACAAGATTATCAGCGCACCTTTCGCTATTTTGGGTTCCATCGGCGTGGTAGCGCAGTTGCCCAACGTCAATCGTCTGCTGAAGAAGCATGATATTGATTTTGAAGTGCTGACCGCTGGCGAGTACAAACGTACCTTGACCGTATTTGGCGAAAATACCGAGAAGGGCCGGGAGAAGTTCCAGGAAGAGCTGGACATTACTCATGAGCTGTTCAAAAACTTTGTCGCGCGCTACCGTCCGCAATTGGCGATCAACGAAGTTGCTACCGGGGAAGTCTGGCTTGGCATGGCGGCGCTGGACAAACAGTTGGTGGACGAACTCAAGACCAGTGACGAATACCTTTCTGAGCGCGCCAAGGTCGCTGAAGTTTTCCATTTGCATTATTCCGAGCGCAAAAGCTTGCAGGAACGGATCGGCTTGGCGGCCAGTGGGTCGGTAGATCGTGTCTTGTTGAGTTGGTGGAGTCGGCTGACACAGCAGCGCTTCTTGTAATCGTAAGCGCCTTTGTCAGGTTTTCAGTGACAAGGATGGTTCATCAGATAGCAAAAAGCCCGGGGTTCAAATTGAACCCCGGGCTTTTTTTCAGGCCGAATCAGCGACGCCGGAACAGCGGCAATGGTTCATCAGTAGCGGCCTGGTAGGTCACCGAGAAGTCTTTAAGACCTTCAAGTGCTTCATACGGGTCTTTGTCGGGGCGAATCGCAAAGGCGTCGAAACCACAGCGGTGCATATAGAACAATTGGTCACGCAACACATCGCCAATGGCCCGTAGTTCGCCTTTGAAACCGTATCGATCACGAAGCAGACGCGCATTGGAGTAACTGCGGCCATCGGTGAACGCCGGAAAATTCAGGGCGATAACCTGGAAGTTATCCACGTCATCACCAATTTGCTCAGCTTCTTCGTCGGCGTCCAGCCATACACCCAAGCCGCCGTCACGCGCTTTGAGGGCGTGACTATGGTCGAGCCATAAAGCCAGCGGCACAATCAGGTCATCACAGTTGGACAGGCCGTCAAGCGTCGTGTCCTTGGGCAGCAAGTGCCAGGTTTCGTCGATGACTTCGTTGTTCTTAATGATTCGCTGCATAGACGCGCTCCTTGAAAGGGTCAATGCCGATACGCTGGAAGGTGTCGATAAAACGCTCATCTTCGTGCCGCTTCTCTATGTAGACGTTGATCAGCTTCTCGATCACGTCGGGCATCACATCCTGGGCGAAAGACGGGCCCAGAATTTTACCCAGGCTTGCATCACGGTTGCTGCTGCCGCCAAGGGAGACTTGATAGAACTCTTCGCCTTTCTTGTCCACGCCAAGAATGCCGATATGCCCCACGTGGTGGTGACCGCAGGCGTTCATGCAACCGGAAATATTCAGGTCCAGCTCGCCGATGTCGAACAGGTAATCCAGGTCGTCAAAGCGACGCTGGATGGCTTCGGCGATCGGGATCGATTTGGCGTTGGCCAAGGAGCAGAAATCGCCCCCTGGGCAGCAAATGATGTCGGTCAGCAAACCGATGTTCGGGGTGGCGAAACCCTGTTCGCGGAGCTCGCCCCACAAGGTGAACAACTGGCTTTGCTCAACGTCGGCAAGAATGATGTTTTGCTCGTGGGACGTGCGCATCTGGCTGAAGCTGTAACGATCAGCCAGATCGGCAACGCCATCGAGTTGTTTGTCGGTGATATCGCCTGGGGCAACACCGGTCGGTTTGAGCGACAGGGTCACCGCTGCGTAGCCTGGCTTTTTGTGCGCAAGAACGTTGCGCGAGCGCCAGCGGGCAAAACCTGGGTGTTCTTTATCGAGGTGAGCCAGTTCAGCGCTTTGATCGCTGAGGGCTTTGTACTCGGGGTCGACGAAGTGCTTGGCGACGCGATGCACTTCGGCTTCGGTCAACGTGGTCTGGCCGCCCCGCAGGTGGACCATTTCCGCGTCGACTCGCTCGGCGAACACTTCAGGCGTCAGTGCCTTGACCAGAATCTTGATCCGGGCCTTGTACTTGTTGTCACGACGGCCATAGCGGTTATAGACCCGCAGGATCGCGTCTAGATAGCTCAACAGGTCCTGCCAAGGCAGAAACTCATTGATGAAGGCACCGACCACTGGCGTACGGCCAAGGCCACCACCGACCAGGACGCGGAAACCCAGTTCGCCCGCAGCGTTACGCACTGGCTCCAGGCCGATGTCGTGTACCTCAATGGCGACACGGTCACTGGTGGAACCATTGATGGCGATCTTGAATTTACGCGGCAGGTAGGCGAATTCGGGGTGGAAGGTAGTCCACTGCCGAATGATCTCGCACCACGGACGCGGATCAACCACTTCATCCGCCGCAACACCGGCAAATTGATCGGTGGTGACGTTACGCAAGCAGTTACCGCTGGTCTGAATCGCGTGCATCTGCACGGTTGCGAGTTCAGCCAGAATATCCGGCACGTCTTCCAGCGCGGGCCAGTTGAACTGAATATTTTGGCGGGTGCTGACATGGGCATAGCCCTTGTCGTAATCACGAGCGATTTTGGCAATCATGCGCAACTGCCGCGAGGTCAACTGGCCATAAGGCACAGCCACCCGCAACATCGGCGCAAAGCGTTGAATATAAAGGCCATTCTGCAGGCGCAGCGGGCGAAACTCTTCTTCGCTCAGCTCTCCGGCCAGGTAGCGTCGGGTCTGATCCCGGAACTGCTTGACGCGGTCCTCGATGATCCGCTGATCGTACTCGTCGTATACGTACATATAGGTCCTGTTCTCAGGCTGCTTACAGCAAATCTGCGCGCACGGCCGCGCACTCCCAACGGAGCCGAGGGAAGATACCAGTTTGCAGTTATGCGCAAAAGTGAAGTTTGAGTATATGCAAAGAACTAAAAGAACTATCCAGGTCGGGTTGATCGCATAACCCTTCTTGAGGAATGGGCAATGCTCGACTTTACTAAGGGCGTGATCGCGGCAATCTGCTGTCGCAGAGGCGGTCACGCTTCATGTGCAATCACCGATAAAACCGAAAAGAGGCGATGCAATGAGCAACCCTGTCAAAGCAGTGAAAGCCGATAGCAGCGTAGATGCCTGGGCCATTTTCTTCATTGTCATCCTGGTCGTAACGACGGCCGTATTCTGGGTGAGCCACCAATAACGCAAGCAACCTGCGCCTGTCCGACGTGACGGTCGGACAATGCGTTAAACGGTATCCAGAGGTCTGCACTTAGGCAGTTATACTGCGTGCCTATTTTTCAGGCCAGCATGAGAATGTTTAAACTTTTTTGTAGCGCGTTGCTGGTATTGAGCAGCGTGTGGATGACTGCGACCGAAGCAGCGACGGTGGTTTTTCTGAATCCGGGCCTGTCGACGGAAACGTTTTGGGTCAGTTATTCAAAGTTCATGGCGGCGGCGGCCAACGACTTGGGCATGACGCTGCAGGTGCGTTACTCGGAACGGGACCCTCATAAAACGCTGATCCAGGCGCGCGAAGCATTGTTGGGCCCTGACCGGCCCGATTACCTGGTGTTCGTCAATGAATTGTATGCCGCCCCGGAAATTCTTCGTCTATCCCAAGGCAGCGGCGTCAAGCTGTTTGCCGTCAACAATACCCTCACCCCTGATCAGATCAACATGCTCGGCGACGTCCGCACTCGCTTTCCGAATTTGATCGGTAGTTTGGTAGGGAATGATGAGGAGGGCGGTTACTTGATGGCCAAGGAGCTGATTCGCCTGCACCCGAAGGTTGCCGCTGGTCATAGCATCGACATGCTGGCGTTCTCTGGAGCAGCAACAACACCCGTCGCTCAGCTTCGCGAGCAGGGTCTGCGACGCGCTCTGGGTGAGCACCCGGAAGTGCATTTGCGTCAACTCGTGTACAGCGGTTGGGAACGAGAGCGAGCGCAGGAACAGGCCCGACAGTTGTTTCAGCGCTACCCGAAAACAAGCCTGGTATGGTCTGCCAATGATGAAATGGCGTTTGGCGCCATGGCGCCATGGCTGCATTGCGTGAACGGGGCGGAGCGCCGGGCAAGGATGTGCTGTTTAGTGCCTTGAACTCTTCGACAGCGGCCTTGCAGGCGCGTCTGGACGGAAGTTTGAGCGTTCTGGCGGGTGGGCACTTCACGTTGGGTGGGTGGGCCATGGTGTTGCTGCACGACTATGACGCAACCAGGGAACAGGATCGCCAGTACCTGGGGGCGCGTCAATTAAGCGTGTTGCAGCTTCTTGGCCAGCAGGATGCCAGGCGCCTGCTGCAGGCTGGCCGCCAAGACGACTATGGCGTCGATTTCCGCACATTCAGCATGACGGGGAACCCTAAGCCGGGTGCGTACCGTTTTTCCCTGAAAAGCATACTGTACTGAAGGGTCAACCCACGGCGAAGTGCAATACCAACTGGACAATGCCAAACAAGGTCAGGGCGAAGATCGCCGTGAACAGCACGCCCAGTATGACGAAGTGACTGGGTTTGCCGTGGGTAAAATCCCGAGCCCGGTTTTTCCCGCTCTGTACACCAAATGCCGCCGCTACAACGCTCTGCACCATCTGCCAGAAAGTAGGCGGCTTATTGTTTGAAGAGTCGTCCATACACCCTCGTGAATTCACATCAACGTAAAGAAAACTCACTAAGCATAGTCAAGTCAGAGGGATATGCCCTGCGCGGGTCACTTTGATGGGTGGCAGCGCCTACTGAAAAAGGAAGCAACCCATGGTCGGGCTGCCTCCTGAACGCGCTGTCTTAGTCGTCGTATCCCAGGTTTGGCGCCAGCCAGCGCTCAGAAACGCTCAGCTCCTGACCTTTGCGCGCCGTGTAGCTTTCTACCTGATCCTTGTCGACTTTACCCACGGCAAAATATTGCGCCTGTGGATGAGCGAAGTACCAGCCACTCACCGACGCCGCAGGAAACATTGCATAGCTTTCGGTCAAGGTGACACCGCTCAGGCCTGACTGACCCTCCTCGGTGCGGTCCAGCAGGTCGAACAAGGTGCCTTTTTCGGTGTGATCCGGGCAGGCCGGATAACCCGGTGCAGGGCGGATACCGATGTACTGCTCCTTGATCAGGTCTTCGTTGGCCAGTTGTTCGTCCTTGGCATAACCCCAGTAGTTTTTCCGCACCTGTTGGTGCAGCCACTCGGCGCAGGCTTCGGCAAGACGGTCGGCCAGGGCTTTGACCATGATTGCGTTGTAGTCGTCGCCTTTGTCTTGATAAGCCTTGGACACTTCTTCGGCACCGATGCCCGCAGTGGTGATGAAACCGCCGACGTAATCGGTGACGCCGCTGTCCTTGGGTGCGACAAAGTCAGCCAGGGAGAAATTCGGTTTGCCGTCGGTCTTGATGATCTGTTGACGCAGGTGATGCAGCTTGGCCAGCGGTTTGCCGTCGTTGCCGTAAAGCTCCAGGTCATCGTTGTCGACCTGATTGGCAGGCCAGAAGCCAAACACTGCGCGAGCGCTGATCAGTTTTTCGTCGATCAGTTTGCGCAGGATGTCCTGAGCATCGGCAAACAGCGAGGTCGCGGCTTCGCCAACCACTTCATCGGTGAGAATGCGCGGGTATTTGCCGGCCAGGTCCCAGGAGATGAAGAATGGGGTCCAGTCGATGTACTCGGCCAGCACATTAAGGTCGATATTTTCCAGGACCTTCACGCCGGTGAACGTAGGTTTGACCGGTTGGTAATCGGCCCAGTCGAACTTCGGCTTCTTGGCCACGGCAGCGGCGTAACTCAGGCGCTCGGTGCGGGAACTGCGGGCAGCGGTGCGCTCACGTACCTCGATGTATTCGAGCCGGGTTTTCTCGATAAACGCCGGCTTCAATTCCTTCGACAGCAATTGCGTGGCCACGCCAACGGCGCGGGATGCATCGGTGACGTAGATCACCGCGTCGTTGCTGTACTTGGGTTCGATCTTCACCGCAGTATGGGCTTTGGACGTGGTCGCGCCGCCGATCATCAGCGGCAGGGTAAAGCCCTGACGCTGCATTTCCCGGGCGACATGCACCATTTCATCGAGTGACGGTGTAATCAGTCCAGACAGGCCGATGATGTCGCACTTCTGTTCCTTGGCCACCTGCAGGATCTTCTCTGCCGGCACCATCACGCCCAAGTCAACGATGTCATAGCCGTTGCAGCCCAGAACCACGCCGACAATGTTCTTGCCGATGTCATGCACGTCGCCCTTGACCGTGGCCATGAGAATTTTGCCCTTGGCTTCGGGTTTGTCGCCTTTTTCCAGTTCGATGAACGGGATCAAGTGGGCCACGGCCTGTTTCATCACTCGCGCGGATTTAACCACCTGTGGCAGGAACATTTTTCCTGAGCCGAACAGGTCGCCGACGATGTTCATGCCGGACATCAACGGCCCTTCGATCACTTCGATCGGGCGCTTGAACGACTGCCGAGACTCTTCGGTGTCTTCGACGATATGGGTGGTGATGCCTTTGACCAGCGCGTGTTCCAGGCGCTTGTTGACTTCCCAGCCACGCCACTCTTCGGTTTCGGCTTCTTTGACGCTGCCGTCACCCTTGTACTTGTCGGCGATGGCCAGCAGGGCGTCGGTACCGTTTGGCGTGCGGTTGAGGACGACGTCTTCCACACAATCGCGCAATTCGGTCGGTATTTGGTCGTAGATCTCCAATTGCCCGGCGTTGACGATCCCCATGCTCAAACCGTTGCGGATCGCATACAGCAAGAACACCGAGTGAATCGCCTCGCGTACCGGATTGTTGCCACGGAACGAGAAGGATACGTTGGACACGCCACCAGAGGTCAGGGCATGGGGCAGGTTGTCGCGAATATAGGCACAGGCGTTGATGAAATCGACGGCGTAGTTGTTGTGCTCTTCGATGCCCGTGGCAATGGCGAAAATGTTCGGGTCAAAAATGATGTCTTCAGGCGGGAAGCCGACATCGTTGACCAGGATGTCGTAGGAGCGCTTGCAGATTTCTCTCTTGCGCTTCTCGGTGTCGGCCTGGCCGTCTTCATCAAACGCCATCACCACCACGGCGGCGCCATAGCGTTTGCACAGTTTGGCGTGATGGATGAACTGCTCCACGCCTTCCTTCATGCTGATGGAGTTGACGATGCCCTTGCCCTGAATGCACTTGAGGCCGGCTTCGATCACCTCCCATTTGGAGGAGTCGATCATGATCGGAACGCGGGAAATGTCCGGTTCGCCGGCAATCAGATTGAGGAAGGTCACCATGGCCTTCTTCGAATCGAGCATGCCCTCGTCCATGTTGATGTCGATCACCTGAGCGCCGGCTTCGACCTGCTGCAAGGCGACTTCAAGCGCTTCGGTGTAGTTGTCCTCACGGATCAGCCGGGCAAAACGCGCAGAACCGGTGATGTTGGTGCGCTCGCCGACGTTGATGAACAACGAACTGCGATCAATGGTGAACGGTTCCAGGCCGGATAGGCGACAGGCTTTAGGGATGTCCGGAATAGCCCGCGGCGGGTACTTGCTTACCGCATTGGCGATGGCCTTGATGTGCGCAGGTGTGGTCCCACAGCAGCCACCGACGATATTGAGAAAGCCGCTCTGGGCGAACTCTTCGATGATTGCCGCTGTCTGTGCTGGCTCTTCGTCGTATTCACCGAAGGCGTTCGGTAAACCGGCGTTCGGGTGCGCCGAAATGTAAGTGCCGGCTTTGTTCGACAGTTCTTCCAGGTAGGGACGCAAATCGCTGGCGCCCAGCGCGCAGTTCAAACCCACCGAAATAGGTTTGGCGTGGCTGACCGAGTTCCAGAACGCTTCAGTGGTTTGTCCGGACAAGGTGCGGCCCGAGGCATCGGTGATGGTCCCGGAGATCATGATCGGCAATTCAAAGCCGACTTCTTCGAACACGCCCTGCACGGCGAAAATCGCGGCCTTGGCATTGAGGGTGTCGAAGATCGTCTCGATCAGGATCAGATCGGCGCCGCCTTCGATCAAGCCGTGGGTGGCTTCGGTGTAGTTTTCCACCAACTGATCGAAGGTCACGTTGCGGTAACCGGGGTTGTTCACGTCTGGCGACAACGAGCAGGTGCGGCTGGTCGGGCCTAGAACGCCAGCAACGAAGCGCGGCTTGTTGGGCGTTTCCAGGGTTTTAGCGTCAGCAACCTTGCGGGCGAGGCGAGCACCTTCTACGTTCAACTCATAGACCAACGCTTCCATACCGTAATCGGCCTGGGAAACCTGGGTGGCGTTGAAGGTGTTGGTTTCGAGAATGTCAGCGCCAGCATCCAGATAGGCCTTTTCGATGGCCCCAATCACGTCCGGACGACTGAGAATCAGCAGGTCGTTATTGCCTTTGACATCACTTGGCCAGTCGGCGAAGCGTTTGCCACGGTAGTCCTCTTCCTCCAGTCGGTAGCTCTGGATCATTGTGCCCATGCCACCATCGAGAATCAGAATGCGCTCTTTGAGGGCTTGCTGGAGAGCGTGGAGGCGAGCGCTGCGGTCGGACATAGGACTACCTGGAAAGGCCAATACAGAAGGTCCGAGATAATAGCAAACCTGCGCGCTTTTAGTGAGAGGAGGGCATTCTCATGAATATCGCTCATGTTGTAGGGAGTAAGCCACTGTAGAATCACCGCGTTTTAATGGTCGGGACACTGGACATGCCATATCGGGTACTCGCAAGCCTCTTTTTGCTGCTCCTGTGCAGTGGGGTACGTGCGCAAGATTCAGGGTCGAACCCTTCCTCGTCTATTTCCTACACCCGAGACGTGCAGCCGATCTTTACCGAGAAGTGTGTCGCCTGCCATGCCTGTTATGACGCCGCATGCCAGCTCAACCTGGGCAGTGCCGAAGGAGCTCTGCGGGGCGCGTCGAAAGTTCAGGTGTATAACGGCAGGCGTAGCGAAGCCGAGGCGCCTACCCGACTGTATTACGATGCCCATAGCGTCACGGCCTGGCAGCATAAAGGCTTCTATTCGGTGTTTGATGCGCAAGGCAGTCAGGCTGCACTGATGGCGCGGATGCTCGAGCTCGGCCATAAAACGCCACTGACGCCCAATGCCAAAGTTCCGGCCGAGATCGTTCTGGGGATGGACCGAGATAATCAATGCCCAATGCCGGCTGAGTTCGATACCTATGCCGGCAACCATCCCAAGGAAGGCATGCCGCTGGCAGTGACCGGCCTGACCGAACCGCAGTATCAAACCTTGCGGCGCTGGTTGGCGGCGGGTGCGCCGATTGATCAACAGGCGCTGGCCCCGAGCGCCAGCGAGACGCTGCAAATCACTCAGTGGGAAGACATGCTCAATGCCCGCGGCGCCAAGGAAGGGTTAGTGGCGCGGTGGTTATACGAGCATCTGTTTCTGGCACACATTTATTTTGAAGGCGGCGAGCCTGGGCATTTCTTTCAGTGGGTTCGTTCGCGCACGCCCAGCGGTCAGCCCATCGACCTGATCAATACACGACGACCCAACGATGATCCGGGCTCCGACGTGTATTACCGCTTGTGGCCAGTACAAGGGGTGATCGTGCACAAGACCCACATCACATACCCGATGAGCCCAGGCAAAATGGCGCGGGTCAAAGAGCTGTTCTACAGCGGTGACTGGACTGTCAGCGCTTCGCCTGGCTACGGCCCACGGCACCGCGCCAATCCGTTCGACACGTTTCAGGCGATTCCTGCCCAAGCGCGTTATCAGTTCATGCTCGACAACGCCGAGTACTTCGTGCGCACCTTTATCCGTGGTCCGGTCTGCCGTGGGAATATCGCCAGTGATGTCATTCGCGATAATTTCTGGGCTCTTTTTCAGGACCCGGCACATGATCTGTACCTCACGGATGCGGCTTATCGTGACAAGGCTACGCCCCTGTTGTCGATGCCCGGCCAGATCGACGACGTTGGCAGCGTTTTGACTCTGTGGCACTCCTATCGCGACAAGCGCAATGAGTACGAAGCACTACGCAGCAAAACCTATGCTCAGGCGCCAGCCCCCAGTTGGTCGACGTTGTGGGCCGGTAACGACAACGCCTTGTTGTCGATTTTTCGTCACTACGACAGCGCCTCCGTCAATAAAGGGTTGATCGGCGAAATCCCGCAGACGATGTGGCTGTTCGACTTCCCCATCCTTGAGCGAACCTATTACCAGCTTGCGGTCAATTTCGACGTATTCGGCAACGTTGCGCATCAAGCGCAGACTCGGTTGTATTTCGACCTGATCCGCAACGGTGCCGAGCAGAACTTTCTGCGGCTGATGCCCGCTGACTCGCGCGATGAGATCTTGAGCGACTGGTACCAGGAAGGCGGCAAAGTGAAAATGTGGCTGGACTATCAGGGCATCGACGACGACGCGCCAAGCGGTCTTAAGCTCAATGAAAAAGACCCCAAACGTGATTTCGCCCTTCAGTTGCTGGTGCGCTACGGCGACTTGAATGGCCGGCCGGACCCGATCAACCGCTGCAGTGGCGCGTACTGTGCCCGGCAAACCCTGGTGCCCGAATTGCGCTACGCCGAACAGGCTCTGAGTCGCCTGACGTCTCGCCCGGCGGCGGGTTTGCAGGTGATCGCCCAGTTACCGGAAGCAAGCATGCTCCGAATCCAGGCCAGCGATGGTAAGCGCGAGCTCTACAGCCTGCTGCGCAACCGTGCACACAGTAACGTCGCCTTTATGCTGGGTGAGGAATCCCGCTATCAACCGGGGCTGGACACCTTGACTATCTATCCCGGCGTGCTGAGCAGCTACCCGAACTTTATGTTCAATATTCCTGCTGTGCAGGTGCCCGCGTTTGTCCGCGCCATGGAGCAGGCGCGGGACGCTGATGCGTTCGAAAAAATCGTTCAGCGCTGGGGCATTCGCCGGAGCAATCCTCAGTTCTGGTTCTATTTTCATGACCTGACACGCTATATCCAGGAGACCGAGCCGGTTGAGGCGGGCATGCTGGACATGAACCGTTACGAGAATCTGTAGCCGTTCTTTAAACGGCTTCGCAGGTAAGCCTGCGAAGCCGTTGACACGCTCGTATTGAGCTGAACGCCTTGACAAACATGGCCCGCAGCCATCTACCAGTCATCAATCCCGCGCAACCTTTTGGCCCTTGTCGCGGTCCGACGTATCGAGACGACCTGAAGTAGCAGTCTATTCGGGGTCCTTGATGTTGATTTGAAAACAGGTGAGTTGCGGATGTTGATTTCGGTTCAAGCCTTGCGGGCACTCGCCGCGTGGGCAGTTGTGTGTCACCACTTTATGCAGATTTTCTTTGATTTTCATGCCAAAGGCCCCGTAGGGCAGTTCTTCGTCGACAGGGGGGCGGTAGGGGTCGATATTTTCTTCGTGATCAGTGGGCTGGTGATCTATCTGTCCACGCAAAACAAAGACATGCCAGCTGGACGCTTCATGGTCAATCGGATCATCCGTATCGTCCCGGCATATTGGGTCTACACGGCCGCCATGGGGCTGCTGTTGGTAGTCGCCAGTCCGCTATTGCCGCATCAAGTGATCAGTTGGCAGAACTTTATTCTTTCCCTGTTATTCATCCCTTCTGAAAACCCCGGCGGTTATGGCATGTACCCTACGTTGAACGTGGGTTGGACGCTGAATTATGAAATGTTCTTCTATCTATTATTCTCACTGGTGTTCCTGGTCCATCAACGTCATCGGCCACTGGTTGTCGCGGCCGCATTGTTCGCGGTGAGTGAGGTGTTGACCCGTTACGGCTGGATCAGCCATTTCTACCGCAACGACATTGTGTACGAGTTTCTGCTCGGCATCGGCATCGGTATTATCTACAGCCGGGGCTGGATCACTCCACGGCTATGGCTGCCGCTGCTGGCGATTGCCGGGGCCTTCGTCACTATTTACCACCTGCCACCCTCACAACGGTTTATGAACTGGGGGCTGCCCAGCGCGTTGATTGTCGTCGCCTGTATCTCACTGGAACCGTACTTCCAGGGCAATCGATTATTCAAGGTACTGGGCGACTGTTCCTACTCGGTGTACTTACTCCACGTATTGGTTCTCTATGGCGGATGGCTGGCGTCTGAACGCTATGGGCTCAATCCGTATGCGGTGTTTGCCGTGTGTGTACCGTTGATTGCCGTCGGAGCCTGGGGCAGTTACGAATTTATCGAAAAAGGACTTTATCTGCGCCTCAAAGGCTGGCTGGACAAGCGAAGAGCGGTGGGCGAGGCGGTCGCTCTTTCCCGACATAATTACTAGGACTTTGTGCGGCGCGAATGATTGGCGTAAACTGCGCCCACGTCTGCGAGGAATTTTCATGACCGCTATTACTATTACCGATGCCGCCCACGACTATCTGGCCGATTTGCTTGAAAAGCAGAACACTCAGGGCATCGGCATCCGCGTGTTTATTACCCAGCCTGGCACCCAATACGCTGAGACCTGCATTGCTTATTGCAAGCCGGGCGAAGAGAAACCGGAAGACAAGGCCATTGGCCTGAAAAGCTTCACTGCCTGGATCGACTCCTTCAGCGAAGCGTTTCTGGATGATGCGGTTGTCGATTACGCCACCGACCGAATGGGCGGCCAACTGACCATCAAGGCGCCAAACGCCAAAGTACCGATGGTCAATGCCGACAGCCCGATCAACGAACGCATCAATTATTACCTGCAAACCGAGATCAATCCGGGGCTGGCCAGCCATGGCGGCCAGGTTTCGCTGATTGATGTGATTGAAGAGAACAACGAAAATATCGCGGTGCTGAAGTTCGGTGGCGGTTGCCAGGGCTGCGGTCAGGCTGACGTGACCTTGAGAGAAGGGATCGAGCGCACTCTGCTTGAGCGTATTCCTGAGCTTAACGGTGTGCGGGACGTCACTGACCATACGCAAAAAGAAAACGCCTACTACTAAGTCGGGCGCCTCTACGCGATAAAACAGCTGCAAAAAATGCCTCGACTGGTTCGAGGCATTTTTTTTGGTTCTGCCAGTGCCTGGTTTAGCCAGCCTTGGCGCAACCAGCAGGGTTGAACACGCGCTGGCTTGAAGCCGGATTTTTCAGCAGTGCAGCCCCGGTGCGTGCCGGACGTGGCAGAAGTTGCCCGGAGCAATTGGGACAGCGACCGCCCAGACGGTCGTGCGCGCAATCGCTGCAGAAGGTGCATTCAAACGAGCAAATCAACGCGTCCAGACTGTCGCCAGGCAGGTTGCGGTCGCAGCATTCACAGCTCGGGCGAAGTTCAAGCATAGAGGTGACCTCGTTCGCAGGTGTTCGGGGGAAGGAAAGCTTCGGCAACAATGCCAAACACTGCGGGCTCTTGGCAATCAGGGCCGGTATAGATGCGCATGTCCGGCCCGATAGAGCGACGATTCGGCGAACTGGTCATTGGCCAATACCCTGCCTACCAGAATCAATGCCGTGCGGCGAAACCCTTTGGCGCGAACTTTCTCCTGGATGTCGGCGAGCGTTCCGAGTACCCAATCCTGATCCGGCCAACTGGCGCGATGGACCACGGCAATCGGGCAATCAGCGCCGTAGTGCGGGGTCAGTTCGGCGACAATTTTTGCCAGGTTCTTGACCCCTAGATGAATCGCCATGGTCGCCCGATGCTGCGCCAGGCTTGCCAGCTCCTCGCCCGCAGGCATGGAGGTTTTATCGGCATAGCGGGTCAGGATCACACTCTGAGAGATATCCGGCAGCGTCAGTTCGGTGCCCAACAGTGCGGCGCAGGCAGCGGTGGCGGTAACGCCGGGGATGATTTCGAAGGGGATATCCAGTTCGCGCAGGTAACGAATCTGCTCGCCAATCGCGCCATACAGACTGGGATCGCCGGAGTGCACCCGAGCGACATCGAAGCCTTGTTCATGAGCGGATTTCATCGCGGCGATGATCTGCTCCAGGTGTAACTCGGCGCTATTGATCACCTGTACCGCCTGATGCCCTTCAAGGACAGCGGTCGGTACCAGTGAGCCGGCGTAGATAATCACCGGGCAACTGCGGATCAGGCGCAGGCCTTTGACCGTGATCAGTTCCGGGTCACCGGGGCCTGCGCCGATAAAAAAAACGGTCATGGGTGCTCCAGAATCCAGCCTTAGGCTTTTGAGTGGGAGTGAAAACGGACAGATTATCGACGATTGAGTACGTCACCGGCCAAGGCAAATGTCGCTTGCTGGTTTTTCTGCCGGGTGATCAGTAATTCGCCATGACGTCCACCAAGGCGCTGTAACAGCGCCAATGCACTGCTTTCGGCCACGCCGTAGCAACCGGTGTGGGCGAACGCGATGGCAGAACGATGACTGAGTCGCGCGTCGAAACAGCTCAACTCTGCTGCACTGAAAAACACCAGTGGCAGACCCAGACGCTCTGCCAACGCCAGCAAACCCGGCTCAGAACGTTTCAGGTCAATGGAGGCGAGGGCAGTGATGGCTTCAATTTTCAGCCCATGACCCTGCAAAGCCTGTTCAATCAGTTCCAGCAGTCGGCTTGCAGGGCAACCGCGCTGGCAGCCGAGGCCGACCGCCAGGGTCGGCACCGAGTGCTGCCGGGTCATGCGCCGTGATTGACGTGTTGGGCGTTCACTTCATGATTATTGCGGCGGAACAGCCAAGCACTGATCAGACCCAAGGCGATCCAGAACAGTGCATTGGTCAGCAGCGAGGCGATCTTGAACTGAGCTTCCAGAGCTTCAGGGGCCAGGCTCTCATGCACGTCTGGTTGCGGTGCACCCATCACGTGTGGCACCAGCAGGATCGCTACACCCAGCACCTTCAGCAACCAATGTTTGCTGAACACGATCAGTGCCAAGGCGACGGCAGTAGATGCCGCTGTGCTCACCCACCAGATTTGTCGCTGAACCAGATCAGCCGCCGCAGTCCCCGGCAGCTCAGGTGGCAGGCCCAGGGTCGGCGCGAGAACGAACACGGCAAACCCGGCCAGCCCCCACAGTATCCCCTGAGACGTACGGCCCGGCGCACGTAGGGTGTAAAGCCCCGCCAGCATCAATGCAAAACCGACTGCGACCACCAGGTTGCCTCCGGTGGTGGACAAGACACGTTGCCAGCCGTCTTGAGGTTCCCATGCCTCGGCGTCGTGAACATGGCCTGCGCCAACGCCTTCAGCGTGTTCATGGGCCTGCTCTGTCGGTGCTTTCTCATAGGACTCCGCTTGCAGAATCAGCGGCGCAACCCAGACGCTTTGCAGCAGCGTCAACAACAGTGCGGCGAACAGACCCGTGAACCCGGCCGTTTGAGCGATACGCTTGAACATGGCGGCAGGTCTCAATGGCAAGGGAAGGCAGAGCTGTGGCGGGTGTCGTGCGCCGCGTTGTGGACGGCATTGATATGCGAGAAGCCGGCGAAGTAGACCAGAAAGGCACCCAGCAGGAGGGCGCTGACGGCAGCCGTCAGGCGTCGGGTCTGAGTGGAGGTGGTTGTAGCTGAGTGGCTGATAGTGCTGATAGTGCTGATCGACATGGCGCTTCCCTCAAGTGTCGGCAAGTAGGCAAGCGCATGAAAACCCCACTGACAGGCGTCAGTAGAGGTTCAACAGCGCCCGCCCACCGCGGGTTTGTCAGATGATTTGTCGGGCCGGTCTCCGGGCTTGCGAGGGGTCCGTGCAGCCTGACCATCAAGAATCACCTTCCCATGCCGGACTGCTGGCACAGTGGATCTGATTCTTCACTCGCTTACCGTTGCGGGGGCAGCGCCGGACTTGCTTATGCCTGTTGGCATGAAGCGCACCGGTTTCCCGTTTCACCCTGTGAAGGGCACCCGAAACAAGGCCGTAGGAAAACATGAGCACGCACAGGAGTCAATCCAGAGCATCTGCGGCTTAGTCGGTGATTGACCTGTCCGCAGCCACTGCGTAGCCTTGCTCGTTCGAGGTGCTCCGGTATGCGCGGAGCTAAAAGGGAACGCGGTTCAAGCCGCGGCTGCCCCCGCAACTGTAAACGGTCATGTTCATTGCACTGCCACTGCACGCGTGTGGGAAGGCGCAATGAACGCGTGTCGGACGCTTTTTATAGGCCGTCAACACGCCACCGTCAGCCAGGAGACCTGCCTCGGAACAAGATTCTCACTACAACCGGGCGGGGTGATCCGGTGGCGAATTGATCTGCGTGCATGTGCTACGTGGTTATCGTCCTGTTTGCCCGCCGCTTTGCCAAAGGGCATCCGATGAAATCACTGGCCAAACTTCCCGTTACTATCGTTACCGGTTTCCTCGGGTCGGGCAAAACCACGTTGCTGCGGCACATCCTCGACAACGCGGAAGGTCGGCGCATCGCGGTGATCGTCAACGAATTCGGCGAACTGGGCATCGATGGCGACATTCTCAAGCAATGCACCATTGGCTGCACCGAAGAAGAAGCCAGCGGTCGTGTGTATGAGTTGGCCAACGGTTGCCTGTGCTGCACGGTTCAGGAAGAGTTCTTCCCGGTCATGCGCGAATTGGTTGCCCGTCGCGGCGACCTGGATCACATCCTGATTGAAACCTCTGGCCTGGCATTGCCAAAACCTTTGGTTCAAGCGTTTCAGTGGCCAGAAATTCGTAACGCCTGCACGGTCGATGCGGTGATTACCGTGGTCGACAGCCCTGCGGTGTTGGCAGGCACTTTCGCTGCATTCCCGGATCAAGTCGACGCACAGCGCAAACTCGACCCGAACCTTGACCATGAGTCGCCACTGCACGAGTTGTTCGCCGATCAACTGGCGAGCGCGGACCTGGTCATCCTCAACAAATCCGACATGCTTGATGCGGCAGGCTTGGCGACCGTCCGCGCTAAAGTCTCCGAAGAACTGCCACCCGCGGTCAAAGTGATCGAAGCCAGCAGCGGTCGTTTGCCCATCAGCGTGTTGCTGGGGCTGGGCGCCGAGTCGGAGGTGCATATCGATAGCCGCCGCACCCACCATGATCATCACGAAGGCGATGACCATGACGACCATGATCATGATGCGTTCGATTCGATCTCGATCAAATTGCCGCAGGCCGACGAAAGCCTGTTGCTGGACGCCTTGACGCAACTGGTGGTGCAGCACGGTATTTTGCGGGTCAAGGGTTTCGCGGCGATTCCGGGCAAACCGATGCGCTTGCTGATTCAAGGCGTCGGGACGCGCTTCGACAAGCATTTCGACCGTGCCTGGCGTACCGAGGAAGAACGTGCGACCCATCTGGTGTTGATTGGTCAGGAACTCGACGCCGGCGTTCTCGAAGCCCAACTGCACGCAGCGGTTGCCGGCTGACTTATGCATTTACTGAGAACCCAACCTGGCGGCTTTGTACCTGACGACAGCATCGCTGATCTGGGGCAAACCCCGGCCGAGCTGGTGATTCTCTGCAGCGGCGATTCACATTTGGCGTTGTTCGCCGAGGCGGCGCAACAGTTGCCTGAGGATTACCCCAGTCTGCGTCTGGCCAACCCGATGCAAGTGCAAAATCACGCGTCAGTGGACATGTACGTCGATCAAGTTCTACGGCATGCCAAGGTCATCCTGATTTCCCTGCATGGCGGCATTGGGTATTGGCGTTATGGCGTCGAGCGTCTGGTGGAGCTTGCGGGACAGGGGGTGCAGCTTATTCTGGTGCCGGGCGATGATCGTCCGGACCCGGAGCTGAGCGGCTTGAGCACTGTTGCCGCGGAAGAAGGCGAGCGGCTCTGGCATTTCCTTCGCCAGGGCGGTATGCACAACGCGCTTGAGCTGTATCGTTGTTTGGCAAACTGTTGGCTGGGCCGCGATTATCCTTGGGCAGAACCTCAAGCTTTGCCACGTACCGCGATCTACCATCCGCACAAGGCCAATGCCAAGCTGAGTGACTGGCAGGCCGATTGGCATACTGCTCAGCCCGTCGTGGCGTTGTTGTTCTATCGGTCCCATCTGCAAGCGGCCAACACCGGCTTTGTCGACGTGTTCTGCGCCCGTTTGCAGGCACAGGGTTTGAATCCTTTACCCATCGCGGTCGCCAGCCTGAAAGAACCGGGCTGCCTGACGGTGGTGGAAGACCTGCTTGATGAGGTCGGTGCCGCGCTCATCCTGAATACCACCGGCTTCGCTCAATCCAGCCCTGAAGCCCCCCATGTGCGACCGTTTCGGCGCAATGTTCCGGTGATCCAGGCCATCTGCGCCCAGGACAATGAACCCGCGTGGTCCGCCAGCGAGCAAGGACTGGGTCCACGGGACCTGGCGATGCATATCGCGTTGCCCGAGCTGGATGGGCGGATCATCAGCCGGCCGATCAGTTTCAAGGATCTGGCCTGGCACAGCGAGCGCAGCCAATCCGATGTGGTGTGTTATCGCGCCCAGCCCGAGCGCATGGATTTTGTTGCCGAACTGGCGCGACGCTGGATTGATTTGGCGCGTCTGCCCAATCAACACAAGCGCGTCGCGTTGATTCTGGCCAATTACCCCACCCGCGACGGTCGGATCGGTAATGGCGTTGGTTTGGACACGCCAGCAGCCGCGCTGAATATTTTGCGCGCGTTGCAAACCGAGGGTTATCCGCTGGCGCCGTTGCCTGAAAGTGGCACGGCCTTGATCCATGCGTTGCTCGGTGGAGTGACCAATGATCTGGACAGCATTGATCTGCGCCCGTGTCAGCAAAGCATGGGGCTGGACGAGTATCAGGCTGCGTTCAATGACTTGCCTGTTGCCAATCGCGAGGCAGTGACCGCCCGCTGGGGCGCGCCGCAGGGCGACCCGATGTTTCGCGCAGGCCGAATGATGGTCGCGGGGCTGCGTTTTGGCCTGACGTTTGTGGGTATTCAGCCCGCGCGGGGTTACCAAGTAGACGCCAGCGCGGTCTATCACGACCCCGACCTGGTGCCGCCCCATGGTTATTTGGCGTTCTACTTCTGGTTGCGCAAAGTCTACGGCGCGCATGCCGTGGTGCACGTGGGCAAACACGGCAATCTCGAATGGCTGCCGGGCAAAGGTGTCGGCCTGTCGCAAAATTGCTGGCCGGACGCCGTGTTGGGTGCGATGCCGAACATCTATCCGTTCATCGTCAATGACCCTGGTGAGGGCGCTCAGGCCAAGCGCCGGACCCAGGCAGTGATCATTGATCACTTGATGCCGCCACTGACCCGGGCCGAAACCTACGGTCCGCTGCGTGATCTGGAAGTGCTCGCCGATGAATATTACGAAGCTCAACTGCTCGATCCACGCCGTGCAGGCGAACTGCAACGAGACATCCTCAAGCTGGTGCGTGAAACCCGGATCGATCGTGAACTGCAACTGGACGAGGCGCTCAACGCCGATGCGGATGCTGCCCTCTGGTTGCCACGTCTGGACACTTACCTGTGTGATCTGAAGGAATCGCAGATTCGCGATGGCCTGCATATCTTCGGCGAATCGCCCAGCGGGCGTCTGCGCATCGACACCTTGCTCGCGTTGCTCCGGATTCCTCGCGGTGATGGCCGTGGCGCGCAATCGAGCCTGTTGCGCGCCCTGAGCAAAGCTTTCGAACTGAACTTCGACCCTCTGGACTGCGTGCTGTCAGAGCCCTGGAGTGGGCCTCGCCCTGCGTCACTGTTGGATATCAGCGCCGAACCCTGGCGCACGGCGGGTGATACGCGTGAGCGGCTGGAGTTGTATGCAGCGTGGCTGATCGAGCAGGTGTTGATGCTAAATCCTATCAGTGAGTTGACTGAAAACAATGGCTTGGCACTTATTCTTTATAATTTAAGCGAAGTTGTTGCGCCACGGCTGGATGCCTGCGGTCCTGCGGAAATGCAGGGTCTACTGGACGCGTTGAGCGGTCTATTCGTTCCGGCAGGGCCCAGCGGTTCCCCCAGCCGTGGGCGCCTGGATGTGCTGCCTACCGGGCGTAATTTCTTTTCCGTGGACGTGCGTAATCTGCCAACCACGACCGCGTGGCGTATCGGTTTTCAATCGGCGAACCTGCTGCTGGAGCGGCACTTGCAGGATCACGGCGATCACCTGCGTCAGCTGGGTCTGTCCGTCTGGGGTACAGCGACCATGCGCACCGGCGGTGACGATATTGCCCAGGCCATGGCCCTGATGGGGGTCCGTCCAGTCTGGGCTACGGGCAGCCAGCGGGTCGACGACTTTGAAATCCTGCCTCTGAGCCTGCTCGACCGGCCTCGGGTGGACGTGACATTGCGCGTCTCCGGCTTTTTTCGCGACGCATTCGCCAACCTGATCCGCCTGTTCGATGCTGCGGTTCAAGCGGTCGCCGCCCTTGATGAGCCGGATGAACTCAATCCACTGGCGGCCAAGGTGCGCGAAGAACGCCAGGCGTTTGAGAGCAACGGTTTGAGTGCCGACGATGCCGCACGACAGGCTGGTTGGCGCATTTTCGGCGCCAAGCCGGGTGCTTATGGTGCCGGCGTGCAAGGCGCTATCGACGGGCGCTTATGGCAAAGTCGCGAAGATCTGGCCGAGGTCTACCTGAACTGGGGCGGTTACGCGTATGGGGGCGCTGATGAAGGCACGCCAGCGCGCGAGCGTTTTGCTCAGCGATTGTCCCACGTACAAGCCGTGCTGCAGAACCAGGACAATCGCGAGCATGACCTGCTCGACTCCAACGACTATTACCAGTTTCAAGGTGGCATGCTCGCCGCCGTGGAAAGCCTCAGCGGACATAAAGCCGCCAGCTACCATGGCGACCACAGTCAGCCGGACTTACCAAAAATCCGCACCCTGAAAGAGGAGTTGAACCGGGTCGTGCGTGCGCGCGCGGCCAATCCAAAGTGGATTGAAGGGGTCAAGCGCCACGGCTATAAAGGCGCGTTCGAGATGGCCGCGACGGTGGACTTTCTGTTTGCTTTCGACGCCACCACGCATTTGATTGATGATCACCAGTACGCATTGCTGGCCGATGCCTATTTGTTGGACCCTTCGACCCGTGCATTCATTGAGCAGCACAACCCTGATGCGTTACGCGATATCACCGAGCGCATGCTGGAAGCTCAGCAGCGTGGGTTATGGGAGGCGCCGGGTGAGTACCGCCAGGCGCTGGAAAACCTGCTGCTGGATATAGAAGAACACTGATGATTTTCGAGAGACGAGCATGAACGATATCCCGCATTTCCCATTGGCTGCGGTGGTCGGTGCCGAAGAGCTGAAACTGGCGCTGTGTTTGACAGCTATCGACCCCAGGATTGGTGGCATCCTGATCGAAGGCCCGCGCGGCATGGCCAAGTCAACGCTTGCGCGAGGTTTGGCCGATTTGCTGGCCAGCGGGCAATTTGTCACGTTGCCGCTGGGCGCGACAGAGGAGCGCCTGGTGGGCACGCTGGACCTGGATGCGGTCCTCGGAGAAGGCCGGGCGCAGTTCTCGCCAGGTGTGTTGGCTAAAGCGAATGGCGGGGTGCTGTATGTCGACGAGGTCAATCTGCTGGCCGACCATCTGGTCGATTTGCTGCTGGATGTCGCGGCCAGCGGGACCAACATTGTCGAGCGCGATGGCATCTCCCATCGTCATCCGGCGCGGTTTGTCCTGATTGGGACGATGAACCCGGAAGAGGGCGAGCTGCGCCCCCAATTGCTGGATCGCTTCGGTTTGAACGTGGTGTTGAGTGGCCCTACGGTCCCGGCCGAGCGTGGAAAAATCATTCGCCGACGACTGGATTTCGATGCCGATCCTGTTGCGTTCTGTGAGCAGTGGGCGGATCAACAGAACGCCTTGAAACAGCGTTGCGAACAGGCGCGCGCGCTACTGCCGACAGTCCCTCTGGACGATCAGGCGCTTGGGCAGATTACCGAGCGCTGTTTTGCCGCGGGTGTGGACGGGTTGCGTGCGGATTTGGTCTGGCTACGTGCGGCACGCGCTCATGCAGCCTGGCGCGGTGCCCGGCAGATCATGGTTGAGGATATCGATGCGGTCGCTGAGTTTGCCCTGCGTCATCGCCGTAGCACCGGCTCGCCATCTGCAAAAGCTCCACCGCCTGCCGAGGCTCCGCCGACCCCGCCGCAAGCAACGCCTGGCAATACCCCGCCTGACGAGCAGAGTGAGAGTCTGGAAGGCGGGCAGGGCAGTTGGGGCGAGATGCCCGCGCAGGCGATGCCTGTCGGTATGCGCCGAGAAGTGCCGAGCTGGCCAAAAAAGCCGTAGGCATCCGCCCTCATTCGACACCGGGGGCGGATGCCACGCCTCAGCCAGGAAGACTCAGTGGCGGCAGAACCGGTGCGGCCCGCGACGGGTCCGGTGGCGCCATCGATTGGTTGCCGACCCTGTTGCGCGGACGCCCTAAACGGCGCAAAGACCTGATTCGAAAGCCGCGTAGCAGTCGTCCTCAGGCGCTATGGCTGGTCATTGTCGATGCATCCGCCTCGACCCGGCGCTATCAGGCCTTGAGTCAGGCCAAAGGTCTGTTGAGTCAGCTGTTCGATGATGCTTACCGTCGCCGCGTCCGCTTGGCATTGCTCACCGCCAGCGGCAATGCCCCGCACTGGCAACATCAAGGCCTCAAAGCATCCGCCGCACTACTGCCCTGGCTTAACGCACTGGGCGCGGGGGGTGGCACGCCGCTGCTCGACGCACTGGAACAAACTGCACACTGGCTCACTTTGCGTCAAAAACAGCACCCGACCGAACAGCAACGCCTGTTGCTGTTGACAGATGGCCGCATCAAGGCTCTGCCGGTTGTGCCTGAGCTGAGTTGCCCGAGCCTGCTGATAGACATAGAGCAGGGGCCGATTCGCCTGGGGCGCGCGGTGCAACTGGCCTCAGCATTAGGGGCTGAGTATTGTCATATTGAATCGTTAACTCGGGTTCGCTGAAAGCTCTGAAAGCACTGCTCTGCAGTGCTTTCAGAGACGAGTTACTTCAATTCACTCTGGCATGGTCCAGGGCATCAGGCGGTAGCCTTCCTGACTGATTTCTGCCCGGGCTTGCTCCAGCAGACTTTCCAGTTGAACAGGGTCACTATAGGTGCTGCTTGGGATCTGTTTGCGCCCGATTCGGGTATTGGTGCGGTCGATGACGGTCAGGCTCAGCTCGCCGTTACCGTCTTGCGGTGCCCAAGCGACGCATTGAAAGGGTTCGAAGGCATGACCCGCGATCAAAAGAGCTTCGTTAAAGCGCAGTGGGGTGTTCATGAGCGTTTCTCTCCGTGCCCAAATAAATTCAATCGCCGCCGAGGGGTGGGCTTACCGTTCGGCTGGTTACTTGTACTGATGATGCAAGAGGTCAGATAAGTCACAATAGTCTGTCGATAATTTAATAATTCCCTACCAACGGTACCCCTTGCCGCTTGCGGCCTGCCGCGCATCGCCGACGACTGTGTGGAGCAAAGTCAGTGCGCATAATTAGTAGACTGAATAATTGAATGAACCACCTGATTTTTTTAGTTCTTTTTGGAATGGCGCTTATAGTTAAACGGTACAAGCGTGTGTCAAATTTTTGCTAATGTAACAGCCAGCTTTGCCAACTTACTGTTTATAAAACGATTTCTAAATATTGGCGCCAAGGAACCTCTATGCATGAATCGGCTCCACTACGTCGCCTATTGGTCGTCGACCCTTGCGATGATTGCCATCGTTTGATTCCCGCACTCCGTGAGGCTGGCTGGGACGTGCACAGCAGCACCCTCGAGTTAGCCGCAGAGCAAACCTGCGACGTCGGCTTGATCCGTCTGATGCCTTACCACGTTGAACACCCTGAAGCAGTCAAGGAGTTGATCAGCCGCAGCAATACTGAATGGATTGCGGTGCTCAGCCCCGATGAGTTACGTCTGCAAAAGGTGGGTGATTTTGTTTGTGAGTGGTTTTTCGACTTCCATACCCTGCCGTTCGATGTTTCAAGGGTGCAAGTAACCCTTGGCCGCGCGTATGGCATGGCGAGACTTCGCGGGCAGGGAGCGGCCCATGTCCATGAGCCTGAACATGAGCTGTTGGGCGAAAGCCGCCCGATTCGTGAATTACGCAAGTTATTGAGCAAGCTGGCGCCGACCGAGTCTCCAGTTCTGATTCGGGGGGAGAGTGGCACCGGCAAAGAACTGGTAGCCCGGACCTTGCACCAGCAGTCCCAACGCAAAGGCAAGCCGTTCGTTGCGATCAACTGCGGCGCCATTCCTGAACATTTGATTCAGTCCGAGCTGTTCGGCCATGAGAAAGGCGCTTTTACGGGCGCCCATCAGCGCAAGATCGGACGAATCGAAGCCGCCAACGGCGGGACTCTGTTCCTTGATGAGATCGGCGATCTTCCACTGGAATTACAGGCCAATTTGCTGCGGTTTCTCCAAGAAAAACATATCGAGAGAGTCGGCGGGCGTGATCCGATCGCAGTTGACGTTCGTGTGTTGGCCGCCACCCACGTCGACCTTGAAGCGGCTATTCGCCAAGGGCGGTTTCGTGAAGATCTGTATTACCGCCTGAATGTCTTGCAAGTGGTCACCGCACCTTTGCGTGAGCGGTACGGAGATCTGGCGATGTTGGCCAATCATTTCGCCCACGTCTACAGTCAGGAAACCGGCCGTCGCCCACGTAGTTTCAGTCAGGATGCGCTGGTCGCGATGGGCAAGCATGACTGGCCCGGTAACGTTCGCGAGTTGGCTAATCGGGTACGGCGTGGCTTGGTATTGGCCGAGGGGCGACAAATCGAGGCCGCCGACCTGGGGCTGGTCGGCAACCAGGAGGTCACTGCCGCCATGGGCACCCTTGATGATTATAAGTCCCGTGCGGAGCGTCAGGCATTGTGTGATGTGTTGACTCGTCACAGCGATAACCTGAGTGTTGCCGCCAAAGTATTGGGTGTGTCGCGGCCGACTTTTTACAGATTGCTGCACAAACATCAGATTCGCTGATGTGTTCAACTCCCTCCTAAAAAACCCGCGATCATCGCGGGTTTTTTAGTTGAGGCGGCGGACAAAGGGATCAGAAGTAGTACGGGAATTTCAGGCTGAAGGTAAAGTTCGGCGCATCGTTGGTCAGGCCAATGGAAAGATTGGGCACGATGGTCAGTTTGTCTGATACAGCCATGGTCATGCCAATGTTGAAGTACCCCGCATTGGCATCACTGTTGCTGACTGTTTGCCATCCCTGGCCTTGCTGCTGGATCTTGCTTTTCATCGCGATGAGATCAGACACCGAAAACGACATGCTCATTTTCTCGTTCAGGGCGAAGGCAATACCGGCCCCCACTTGGAACGTATCGCCCAGTTTGACGTTGCCTGGGACCTTAGTGCCTTGAGTGGGGCTGATATCGCCGAATGACTCTTCCATGTTGTAGGTATAAGCGATGCTGCCGAACAGGACCGCAGGGTCGATGGTTTTGATCAGAGAGAGGCCCGGTGTCAATGACCATACGCCATTGCCGGTTGGTAGACTTTCAGGTGTCGAGAGGTTGTCGTTCTGACTGGACGTATGCAACTTGATGCCATAGGGCTCTTTGCCGGTAGGCGCCTTTAGACGCAGGGTAAAGATCGCATCCGGCGTGTTGGCGGTTTCATCAAGAAACTTATAGGCGATCCCGGCGTTGATATCACCCAAGGTCGGATCACGTTTTTCGCTGACTTCGGATATCTGACTTGTCGAGTTGCCAGCACCGGATGAAGAGTAGGTGGTATCCCGGTAAATAACGGGTACGTTGAGATCGACTTGCCAACGCTGGTCGAAGTTGTAGCGTCCGGTCAAGTCCAGGGTCCAGTTGTCGGCCTTGATCTTGTCGATACCGATATTGCCCAGAAAAATCGAATCCAGTGCCAGAAAACCATTAAGGATCAGTTGATTAGTGTCGTAGTGGGCATAGGTTATGCCGGTTTCCAGGCTGAACTTACCCCCACCAAAAAAACCGCTGGCTTCGTCGTACAGGTTGCTCACGCTTTGTGCCGGTTGCGAGTCATCTTTAAGTGCCTGACCGTAAGAGCTGCCTGTCCCCGTCGCACGGCCATCGCTGCTGGCAACGGCAACACCGCTGCCCTTATTTGCAGGATTTGCAGGGGTCGCCGGCGAGCGCACCAGTCGTTTGGGCTGAGGCGTCGCTGGCTGATCTTCAACTTGGCGGACCCGCTGTTCAAGCACCATCAGTGCCTTTTGTTGCACATCGTAGCGTTGTTTCAACTCAAGAAGTTCTTGCTTCAATGTCTCGACATCAGTGTCTGCTGCCTGGGTAAATGTCGCGGGCAACAGCGCACTCAAACAAACAACCGCGCGAAACGAGAACGAACGATACATAAGAGTAGCCATCCCTGTGAGCTGTTTTATGAATCAGAGCGTAGATCAATAACCCGCAGACCGGAGGTTCTTTAATTGATCCAGATTACAATTCAGCGTACCAGTGGAGGGTAAGTCGTTGCGTAGCACAATATTCAATTGCGTCAAGTTTTGAACTTGATTACTCGTCCCTATTAGATTGGTCGCCTGCAGAACACCGCCTGCGGCAATACGTTGCATCGAGTCGCCCTGGTTATTGCCGGCCTGAATGGCCAATTGCACGCCACCATTGCTGGACGAAATCGTCAGGTTGCCAGCGCGGTTGGCCTCCGTGATCGTTGCGCCGCTGGTCAATACCTGACCCTGGTTTGCGGTTAGAGCTGGCGCCAGGCCGTTCTGCTGGACGTTGATAGCAACGTTGTTACTGGCACTGTTACCGTCGCCAGCAGTGCGTGTACTTTGCGTCACGCCCTGATTAGCGGTGAGTCCTCCACCCCCAGTGATTGAGCCGGTACCGTCAGTAGACGTTGACCCATTCCCCTTTTGGTTGATGAGTGACACATAAAATTGCGGCTTTATCGTGTTTTGTTGCATGTGCAGTGTGGTTTGTGCGCCGAGTACATCGCCCGCGGCATTTTGCCAAGTACTGGTCATGGTCATGCCGAAATAAACAATGCGGTCCGGCATCACATAACGACCGCGTAACTGGGCCAATTCTTGATCCTTGAGTTCTATGGGCTTTAAGACCGACGTGGCATACGTCGGCAGGCTAGCAACCATGCAGGCAGCGGCCAGCCAGTGGTGGATTTTCATGTGCGGCTCCCTTTTGCCCTTTTATTATTAGAAGAAATCACTTTGCAAAAAGCCAAACTCCATTAACTCCGCATCCTTGACCGGGTTAAAGGTATCCACGCGACCTCTGGCAGTTAATGGCAACGGCGGATCCAGCAGGGCATTATGTTTGTCATACCCAGGCCCGATGATCGCGAAAATGATGCCGTTCCAGCCTTTGGTGAAGTCTTCACGGGAATAGCGTTTGTGGCCGAGCACGGGATCACCGATGTACACCCAATTCTTCTCAGTCTTTTGCAGCACGACGAAATGCTTATAGCCGCGAATGTCCATCAGCACCACGACCGGAATGGTCAGGCGGTCCAGGCTTTCCGAAGGAATTCGGTAGCCACGGGCACGCATGCCGATGCTTTCGACGTAGCGTTTCATATCGAGCATGGAGAAACCCTGTGTACGCACAAGGTCCTGGTCCGCAGTGAGCAGCATGCCTTCGATAAGCTGGTTCTCGGTCACGTCCAGCCAGTAGGCCTGACGCAACACTGTCGCCAGCGCGGCAGCGCCACAGCTGAAGTCAGTTTTTTGTTCCACCAGATCGCTAAAACGCCGTTCGCGCATGCTCTGAACGTGCTTGTAGACTAGATTGGCACCCGGCAAACCGGGAACCGCCATTTGACCTGCTTGTGACAGGCCGGCAATCAATAACAGGCAGAAGAGGGCGATACTGCGCATGATCATTACGCCTTGGACGTTTGAGTCTCTTTAGCAAAGTAAGACTTCCAACAACGCTTGGGAAAAGGGGTTCTCTTGCGAGAACCCCTGATTACCGTCGCGCTTACATGCAGGCTTTGCAGCCTGCGGCGATGGACAGCGAGTTGCTTTGTTGGTTGCCGATGCCCGAGGAAACGTTGGCGCCGACGTTACCCGACACATTGTTCAGCGAGTTGCTCAGGGTCGCGCTGTTGGTCACAGGGTTTGCCCAACCGGTAGGGGTCAACACCTGATAAGTCGCTACGCCGCTCAACTCCACAGTGCCACTTTCAGTGAAGGCCAATTTGTTTTTGTCATTGTTACTGCGGCTGTCATTGTGGCCCCAACCACCACCATGGCTGTCGTTGTCGTACACGTAGCCTTCCCCTGTACCTTTATAGCTGCCTTTCACATCGACAGTGGATTTGAGGGTGGTTTTTTCATAACTACGATCAGCATAGTTATTAACCGAGGTGCCGCTAGAAGTTTGGTTGGCCGACGCCGAAGCTGTTGCCACCCGACCACCGGACACTGCAATCGCCAGATTGTTTTTCTGTTGGTTGTAGTCGCCAGACGTCACGTTGATACCAATGTTGCCGGAGCTGCCATTGGCCGAGTTCGAGAGGGTGGTGGTGGTCTGGGTGGAGTAGTTGGCAGCAGTGTTACCACTGTTGGTCTGGGTGGCACTGGATGCAGAGATCGCGCTACCGAAAATGAAAGTTTGATCGGCCGTGGCGATGGCGGCAGCGTTATCCTGTTGGTTAGCGTCGCCGCCCGCAACGTTAATCCCCAAATTGCCATTGGCGTTGGAACCCGAGCTATCGACCGTGGCACTGTTACGAGTGCCTTGGTTGAGGGTCGTGTTGTCATGGCTGCTTTGTGAATCCATCACCGTTGCGGCAGAGCCTGCATTGATCAGAAGCCCGAGCAGGGGGCTAGGATCATTGTTGTCATGGCCGTTGTTGTTGCCACCGCGCCCGTCGGCTTGTGCTGCTACAGCCATGATTGCTGCCAGTGCGAAGACCAGAGGCTTGATTGCCATTGTAGGTTTCATGGTGTTTCTCCATTCTTATGGGATTGCTAAGTGTTGGAACGTTGTATTGCTGTATTGCTGTATTGCTGTATTGCTTTGGGTCAGTTGGAGACCCTTACGCTCAGGGTGTTGACCGATTGGTTCCCCACCCCAGCGCTCTGGTTCAACTGAACAACCCCTCGACTACCGGTGAAGGCCTGATCGCTGGTAGCGACCTGGCGGTTGCCAGGGGAGTGCTCGGTTGTGCCGGAGCCTTGCAACAGCGCCACGTTTTGCTGTGACAGGACGCTGTCGTCGATGCTTTGCGCCTGGGCACTGATGCTCAGGCGCACTGCGTTAATTTGTTGGTTATTGGCGCCGGAAGACTGGTTGACCCCCAGGATCCCGCTGCCATTGCTGAAGGCGTTGCCTTCGATGGCTGATCGCGGGTTTCGTAGCGGATCGATCCGGGTATTGAGTTGTTGATGATATTGGCCAGTGGCCTGTGCTTCAGTGCCAATGGCGATGGCCCGACCGTTGATTTGTTGCTGTTGATCGCCAGCGGCCTGGTTTACGGAAAAGTTGCCTTGATAATTCTGCCCAACACTGCCGATGACCGCCTGATCAACCACCGGGGCGTTCGAGTCGGCCAAAACCGCACAAGAGCAGAACATGGCTACTATGAGGAATGAGCGGGTCATCTCAGTGGTCTCCCGTCATCATGCGCAATGGAGCAAGACCTTGCTGGACGGCACCGGTGACCTGACCGCCTATACCGCTGGTGGCACCGCCTGAATGACCGGCACCCAAGCCTGCGGTTACCCCTCGATCGACAGTATTCAAGCCGCGGAGGGTGCCGTTGGGCATAAGCATGTGATTGATAGTTGCGCCGCTGGTGACAGTGGCGAAGTCACCGTCTGACAACTCACCATTGTTCAGTGCCCCCGTGACCCGGCTGGAAACGTTAGTGTTAACCGTGGTGGGATTCGGGTCTGGACGCATCAGTGAGCGGGTGGCGACGTGGGGCTGAACTGTGCGCTCCAGAACAATAACGCCATCGCCTGCATGTGCTGAAGGAATAAGGGACGCGCCGCTGACGCACCCGATGAATACGAGGCCAAACATGCCCTTTTCTAAACGCCCCATGACTGTTCTTCCTTAGTTGATGCGCTGGCCCTAATCAGCGATGCAAGAAAGAGAGCAGGAGCTGTGCCGCTTTTAATAGTGTTAGATAAATCAAAGGGTTGAGCGTGATAGCTCAAAGACTTTCAATGTCAGTGTAATGATTGTGAAACAGATTCAATTGGATAGAAGAAGCTGTGCATGAGGGCTTGAAGGCGATTACTCTCGTTGCCTGTTGTATCAGCGGCTTAACAGATTTATCGTTAAATCGCTGAACCGCTCTGGCTCGGGCTTTTAACGTGAGCGGGGTGTTTCATAAATGGACAATCAATACGGCGTATTGATCCTGGCGTAGCTTATTGCACCCTCAATAAGGCACTAACGGCGGCAAATACCTGTTCGCGCCGACTGTTCTGCTCGCCATTGATTACGCAGTACGGTTGTTGATTGAGATTCAGCCAATGCTGGCTGGCTGCAAAAAACGCCTGGCGTTCACTCAAGGTCGGCTGGCAGCGCTGACCGTCGCTGATCCAGTCGACTCCTTCTGGCGCCAATAGCACGTGTAAATCGTAATGGCGGGCTAATAGCTGTTGTTCGACCCAGCCAGGGCAATCGCCGAATAAAGTTTTGCTCCAGAGCATATTGCTCAGCAGATGGGTGTCGAGAATAAGCAACTCAGGCTGCCTCGCTCGAGCAGCGTCTTCCCAAGCCAACTGACCTTCTGCAATGCGCTGGATATCGGCGTAGCAAGTATCCCGGGCCTGTTGCTCGATGAAGTAGCGAACATATTCACCCACCCATTCACCGCCGAAGCTGGCTTGTATCTGGGCCGCGAACCAGCTTTTGCCACTGGACTCAGGTCCCGTCAGCACCAGCACTTTCATCGGGCTGCCACAGCCTGATGATTGCGCCATTCGCGCCAGCCCAGTAAGGCGATCAGCATAAATAGCGCATACAGTGCCGCAGTGAGGTACAGGCTCTTATAAAGGAACAGGCCAACGAAAATCACATCCAGCACCATCCACAGAGGCCAGCACTGGATGCGTTTTTGCGCCATCCATACCTGGGCCACCAAACTGAAACCGGTCAGCGCGGCGTCCAGCCAGGGTTGTGCTGCGTCGGTAAAGTGGGCCATTGCAGCGCCTAACGCCAGGCTGAGCAACGCGCCCAGTGCCAGACTGAACAACAGCGGACCGGTTCCCAGATACGTGATGACGCGACCCTGTTGCACTTCGCTTCGCCGGGTCCATTGCCACCAACCGTAAAGCTGCAACACGGCATAGATCATTTGCAAAAGCATGTCCGAGTACAGCTTCACCTCGAAGAAAACCCAAGAATAAAGCAGCACCATGACCAGGCCGATGGGCCAGCCCCAGGCATTCTGTTTCACTGTCAGCCAGACGGCGATCACGCCTAGTGCAGCCGCGAACAGTTCAAGCCCGGACATGACTACTCCTTAGGGGGCAACGAGTGGGAATCGGAGGGCGATTGTAAGCGGATAAGCGCAAGGCAAGGGGGATGGTTGTACAACAACGGATGTGAGGGGGTGTGAGGCAGGGCACTTATAACAAGTGCCCTCATACATCCTGTGAGATAAGGTCTATACCCGGAACTGCCCCAGCAATCGATTCAACTGATTGCTCAGGTCCCGCAGGTGCACACTGGCTTCGCTGGAACGTTCCGCAGCGTAGGTGGTGTTCTGTGACAGACCAGCCGCCTGAGTGACGTTTTGATTGATGTCCTCGACCACGTGCGCCTGTTGTAGGGTCGCGCTGGCGATCGAGGCGTTCAGGCCATTGAGGTTGCGCAATGCCTGAGCGATCGAGTTCAGGCTTTCACCAGCCTGGCTGGCTTGCTCGATGGTTAACTGCGAAGCGTGACTGCTGTCGCCGATGACTTTGACTGCCGCATCGGAATGGTGTTGGAGGCGCTCAATCATCGACTGAATTTCAGCCGTCGATTTTTGCGTGCGTTGTGCCAACAGGCGCACCTCATCGGCTACCACAGCAAAGCCGCGCCCTTGTTCGCCGGCGCGGGCGGCTTCAATGGCAGCATTCAACGCCAGCAGGTTGGTCTGGTCGGCGATAGAACGAATCACCTCCAGGACACTGCCGATCTGTGTGCTTTCTGCCGCGAGGGTTTGAATAACGGTCACCGCCTGGGTGATGGTGCTAGACAATTGATCGATCTGGCGCAGGCTGCTGTCGATATTGATCTGCCCTTGTTTGGCCTGGGCTTCGGCGTCGCGCATTTCGCTGGCGGCCTGTTCGGCGTTTTTCGCGACATCCTGTACGCCATAGGTCACTTCATTGATGGCCGTGGCCACCAATTCCATTTGTTGCGACTGTTGCTGACTGTGAGATTGAGCCTGGCTTGCATTGCTGCCCAGTTCAGTAGCTGCCTGGCCCAATGCCGCAGCAGCTTCCAGCAATTGGCGAACGACCGTATGCATTTTTGTGGTGAAGGCGTTGAAGTGGGTCGCGAGCTGCGTGACTTCGTCATGACCGTGAGTATCCAGACTCCGCGTCAGATCACTTTCACCACTGGCGATGTTGGCCATGGCGTCGACGGCATCCTGTAATGGCCGGACAATGCTTCGGGAAATCATGACCACCAGCAGCGCCATGACCAGTGCAATGCTCAGGCCAGCTATGGATGCTTTCCATACTTGGCCGTAGAACTCGGCCTGCATATCGTCGATGTATACGCCGGAACCGAGTATCCAGCCCCAAGGCTCGAACAATTTCACGTAAGAGGTTTTCTCCACGGGTTCGCTGGAGCCAGGTTTCGGCCAGCGATAGCCGATGTGACCTGCACCTTTGGTTTTGGCGACAGTCACCATCTCGTTAAATAGAGCAATGCCATCCGGATCTTTGATGCCAGACAGGTCCTGGCCCTCAAGCTTCTGATTGACCGGGTGCATGATCATCACCGGTCGCAGATCGTTGATCCAAAAATATTCGTTCTGGTTGTAACGCAACCCGCGTACCGCAGCCTGAGCTTGTTGCTGGGCTTGTTCACGAGTGAGCTTGCCGGAGGTTTCCTGGTCGTGGAAGTACGAGAGGATGCCACCGGCGGCCTCTACAATCTGCTGGGTTTTTTCCGCTTTGGCGGCATACAGGTCAGTGTGGATCTGCTTGAGCATCAAAGCCCCAAGCGTCAACAGCATCAGCACAGAGACCACTAGGATCAGCCACAACCGACGGCTGATCGACAAACTGCGCAAGCTATTCATGAAACTCCACTCCTTCAAATATTGTTCTTTTTTTGCCGTGCAGCCGGATCAAAGTATGCACCACACGGGTCACGCTAGAGCGTTAATTCATCATGTCTGATAGGCTTTCGGCATTGTTCGACTAAACATGAGTGGCTCACGTGTTTTTCACGTTATGGCAATCATCATGTTGGTCCTGCGCACATAGCATGTCTTGTCTGCAATCGTATTGAAAATACTAAAGGGGCATGCCCAGAGCATTGCTTCATGGGGGAATGATGGATATTTGGACTGCCGCACAGGCGTTAATTCTTGGGGTTGTAGAAGGGTTGACCGAGTTTTTGCCGGTCTCCAGCACTGGCCACCAGATTATTGTTGCGGACTTGATCAATTTTGGTGGTGAGAGGGCGATGGCCTTCAACATCATTATCCAGTTGGGGGCGATTCTGGCGGTGGTCTGGGAGTTCCGACGCAAGATTATCGATGTGGTTATCGGGCTGCCTAAACAGTCGGAAGCGCAACGTTTCACGGTCAACCTGATTATTGGTGTCCTCCCGGCCATTGTACTTGGGGTGTTGTTTGCCGATTTGATTCACAAATACCTGTTCAATCCGATCACCGTCGCGACAGCTTTGGTGGTGGGCGGGGTGATTATGTTGTGGGCCGAGCGCCGCCAACATGTCGTGCGCGCTGAAACCGTCGATGAAATGACCTGGGTCGATGCCCTGAAAGTGGGTTGTGCTCAGTGTCTGGCGATGATTCCCGGCACCTCGCGTTCTGGCGCAACCATCATCGGTGGGCTGCTGTTCGGCCTGTCACGCAAGGCGGCTACCGAGTTCTCGTTCTTCCTCGCCATGCCAACCATGGTCGGTGCGGCGGTCTATTCGGCCTATAAATATCGCACGTTGTTTCAGCACGATGATTTGCCGGTGATTGCCATTGGTTTTGTGACCTCGTTTATTTTCGCCATGATCGCGGTTCGCGCGCTGCTCAAGTTCATCTCCACCCATACCTATGCGGTATTTGCCTGGTATCGGATCGCTTTCGGTCTGGTGATTCTGGCGACCTGGCAGTTTGGCTGGATCGACTGGTCCTCCGCGGCCGCTTAAGGATCAGACCTATGGAGCAACGCACGCAGTCTCAAGGAACGTCTGGACAGGGCAAGCCGGGCGCCGATGCACGCCGGCCTAAACAGTCGGTACAGCATGTTCGGCTCAAGCTCTTCATCCTCTTGGGGTTGTGCGCGTTGCCAGGCTTCGGCGCACTGTCGATGGCAATCAGGGGCGTTTCGGCGATCCCGGCCAGCGGTTACGCAGTGATGAGCTTGCTGGCGTTCTTTCTCTATTAGCACGATAAAAACAGGGCCCGCAATGACGGCTGGCGCACGCCGGAGAAAGTCCTGCATGGCGTCGAGTTGCTGGGCGGCTGGCCGGGAGCCCTGCTGGCACAGCAACGCTTTCGGCACAAAACCCGCAAACTCTCTTATCAAGCCGTGTTCTGGCTGATCGTCATGCTGCATCAGGTATTCTGGATCGACCTCTTGTTTCTGCAAGGCAACTTCCTGGCCCGCCATTTCTCATGACACCTTCAAACCAACCTGTCGGATTTTGGCCAATTTGCTCACCACTGACTGATGCGAGCGTGTCAGCAGATCGCGCAACTCGTTGTCGCTCAGGGGGTAGGGTGGTGCCACGCTGATCCAGTATGCACGCGCCAGATAGGGCGCGGGGCGGATACCCGGCCGATCGACATAACCTAGAAAGAGCTCGGCACCTATCTTGAACGACAGCCCGGCGCCTGCCAGATCAAGCACGGCGAACATCTTGTTTGTGGCCACTGAAAACACTCGGGTGCCCCCCCATTTGTAATCCTCGCGAGCACCGGGCAGTTGCAGGCAAAACTGTGCAACTTGTTCAGGATTCATCCTCGCCTTCCTCTCTATCGGTGGCAGTCAATCATGACCGTGCAAGTCATCAGTGAACGCGCTGCTGATGTGATCAATCCACGCCCTCACCGCCGGAAGCATGCCGCGCCGCTGAGTATAAGCCGCTTGCAGGTGTCCTCCCGGCAGTGACCAATCGGGCAGCAACTGAATCAGACGACCGTCAGCCAATTCTTCACGGCAGTTCATCATCGGCAACATGGTTAGACCCAGGCCACTCAAGGCGGCGCTTTTGCGGATAGGGAAATCATCGATGGCCAGGCGCGCCTCAATCGCGACTTCACATCGCTCGCCGCTGCTGTGGACCAGATCGTAGTGAACCATCCGATCAGCCTCGATAGCGCCCAGTACCGGCAGGCTTGCCAGGTCCCGAGGTGTACTGATGACACGGCCGGCCAGCAACGTGGGTGACGCTACCAGAGCGGCGAGAGCCGGTGCCAGCTGGCGTACGATCAGGCTGGGGTCTTCATCGCCGATGTCGCGCACCCGTAGCGCGACATCAATGCCCTCATTCACCAGATCGACACGTCGATTGACCAGCAACATTTCCAGCTGGACCTGTGGGTGACTTGCCAGAAACGAGCTGATCACGTTGGCCAGATTCCAATGGGTCAAACCGACCGGGCAGGACACCCGCAGCCGCCCGCGAGGTTCGGCCGACAGTGATGCGACCGCTTCATCGGCCATTTCCGCTTCCAGCAACATAGCTTGGCAATGCTGCAGATAACGCTCGCCAACCGCCGTCAGCGACAGCTTGCGTGTTGTGCGTTGCAGCAGGCTCGCGTTGAGGCGGGTTTCCAGCTCGGCGATACGTCGAGACAGGCGGGACTTGGGAATGCCAAGCAAACGCCCCGCAGCCGCGAAACCTCCAGCCTCAACGACTTTTGCGAAGTAATAAAGATCGTTAAGGTCTTGCATACAGATGCCTCGACTGTTCTATACATAGGACAATCTATCGCATTTACGCTGACTAATCAGGAATTGGTTTGCCCTGTAGGATTATCCGCACTTGATCGCCCGGCGGCGATCCCTACTTGGAGAGCCCTATGAAACTTCTGCACCTCGATTCCAGCATCCTTGGTGACCACTCTGCTTCTCGCCAACTCAGCCAAAGCGTCGTTCAGGCCTGGCAGGCAGTCGAAACTGACGGCCAAGTGACTTACCACGATCTGGCCAGTGATGCGTTGGGCCATTTTTCCGCTGCCAGTCTTGCCGCTGCCGGCACGCCAAGTGAAGCTCGCAATGCTGCGCAGCAGGCTGACGTCGACCTGAACGAAGCCACTCTGCAGGAGTTCCTGGCCGCTGACGTGGTAGTGATCGGCGCGCCGATGTACAACTTCACCATTCCAAGCCAACTCAAGGCCTGGATCGACCGGGTGACTGTCGCTGGCCGTACCTTCCGCTACAGTGAAACCGGGCCTGAAGGCCTGTGCGGCGGCAAAAAAGTTATCATCGTCTCCACTGCCGGTGGCTTGCACGTTGGCCAGCCGACCAGCGTTGGTCACGAGGACCTGCTCAAGGTACTGTTTGGCTTCATCGGTGTGACTGATCTGCAATTCGTGTTCGCCCATGGCCTGGCGTACGGTGACGAACCACGCGCCAACGCAATGGCTTCAGCCCGTATGCACATCAGCGAAGCGTTGTTCGCCACCGCTTGATCGTTGCCCTGAACGGGGCAACACCGCACACCAGAAACTCTGCAGCCCTGCGTCATGACGTAAGGGCTGCAGGTTTTTTTGCGTTTGGCGCCAATCACGAGCGTCATTGCGACAAACCTTCATCTTTGACGATTTCCTTACGGGTAAGCGGACTGCAATCAAAGTAAGATTGCACTTATTAGTTATTGAACAGGCAAAAGGTCATTTTAGATCTCGTTTCATGTTTTTTAGTATGTGGCTCGGCTTATGCACTAGTTTGTCGAGCAGCTACTCTTATAGCTATCGGCGCCGGGAGCGCGGATCGGTGTAGAGCGCTGCAACCCGCAGCGGACTTCACCGTTCGCTTACTCGGATCTACAAAGGTGGGGCCTTGCGATGGTGCGTCTTTGTGCGGTTATGTTGGTATGTCTGCTTGGGAGCCTGATTTCGGTGCAAGTCGAAGCAGGTACTCACTGGAGCGCGGGATTTCATCGCCTGACGTTTCTTGATCCGCTGGATTTGCAGCCGATGAGCGCGATTGCGTTCTATCCATCGACTGACTCAAAAAAAATCAGCAAAGTCGATGGCTATCAGATTGCTGCCGGTGAAGATGCGACGATCGCCATGGGGCGTTTTCCCCTGCTAATGCTATCCCACGGCAACACCGGTACCCCGTTGGCGCTGCATGACCTGGCAACTTCTCTGGCGCGTAAAGGCTTTGTTGTGGTTGCAGTGATTCACCCTGGTGACAACTATAAGGACCACAGCCGTCTCGGTAGTCTTAGCAATTTATATGGACGGCCATTGCAAATATCCGAAGCCATCAGTGCTGCGCTCATGGACCCCATGCTTTCTGCTTATGTAGATGGGCGGCACGTTGGCGTGATTGGTTACTCCGCCGGTGGTGAAACCGCGTTGATCCTGGCGGGTGCTCAACCTGATCTGCAACGCCTGCGTAAATATTGTGCTGAACGTCCAATGGACCGCGATGCTTGTACGAGGCAGGGCGAGCTGATTGCTGATCGGGACGATTTACGTGCGGAAGCGGACCCACGTGTAGGGGCGCTGATGCTAATGGCGCCATTGAGCTTGATGTTTGGCCGCCATACCTTGGCTGACGTCCATGTACCCGTGCTGCTCTACAGCGGTGACGGGGATCAATTGCTGGCCCTGGACAAAAATGCCGAAGCCCTGGCGCGCAAACTGCCTCAGGCACCGAGTTTCAAGCTGTTGCCCGGGGCAGGGCATTTCGTGTTCCTGGCACCGTGTACGGATGAGCAACAAGTGACTACTCCAGGCCTGTGTACCGATGCCGAAGGTGTTGATCGAGTCGATATTCACCGCAGCCTGAGCGCCGACGCCGTGCGCTTTTTCAGTGACACACTGAGTCAGCCGAGTCCTGCAGGGCTGCAAACGGCGCATCAGGAGTGACGCGTAAGCGGCGAGGGTGATAGCGCTCGTCGCAACTCATAGAAACACTACTTCGAAAGGTCGCAGCAGGCGCTCCAGCACCGGGGTAGCTAACTCTGGTACCAGGCCCGTCTCGGGATCATCTTGCAGTTGGCTGGCGAATGCGTGCGCGGCATGCCGTTTACGGGCCACCGTCGCAGGGTCCAGCAAAATCTTGCGCGCACGTTGCCAAGGGATAAGGTCGTCCTCCGGTTGCGCCCAGTGCCAGGCCCAGATCGGTACTTCGTGGCATCGTGCTCCTGCGGACTCAACCGCTTTAGCAGTCGCGCGGCCCACCGCATCATGGTCGCAATGGCCGTCGTGATCCCATGGGGTGAACACCACGTCAGTTGTGCGCAGATAGCGTCGAATGAAATCGGTGAGTGCGTCCTCCTGTTTAGCGACAGCGTTATCGGTAAAACCGCCACGAATCCATTGCAAACTGTGCAGTGGCAGGTCCAGGCGATGCAGGGCTTCGGCGCTTTCTTGCGGGCGGATCACACGTAAACGCGCCACTGGCCAACTGCTTGACCCAGGGTGACTGGCGCTGCCGTCGGTCACCGAAATCAACTGAAGTGGCCTTCCCAACTGCGCCAGTTGTTGCATCAGGCCGCCAAAGCCCAGCACTTCGTCTATGGGATGAGGCGCAATGATCACGGCGCGAGAACCGGGCGGCACCAGCATGTGGGTGCTGATGACGGGCAGTTCGGCCAAGTGTTTAGAATGTTTCCAGGCATGGCGAGAGGCACCACTGCCCACGATCAGATTTTCGCTCACAGGTTTCACATCCTTGTCGGCGGATGGCCAACGCCTTGACTGCATGCTGGTTGCCCGAGCGCGGCCAGTAGAGGCCGCCCGGGTACAGCGTTCGTCTATGATTGTCAGCGCGTCTGTACGTCCTTGCCCAACGCCTGGCTCATGGTTGCTCTTCGCGTTGCAGTTCGAACAGCAGCAGGGAGCGCCCCGTGATTGTGTATTCCGTGCCGAATGGCAACTCCCCATGGCTATGGTTGTCGGGCTGATTGGTGTCTATCAGGCATGTCCAGGAGATGCCCTCGGGCACTTTGGGTAGTGTGAAATTGACTCCGTCGTGGTGCGCATTGACCACTAACAGCAGCGTGGCGTCCTGGCCGGGGCGACGGATGCCTGAGACTTGTGCGCGGCCGTCCATCAACATGCCAAGGCAGCGACCGTTACCGTCTTCCCATTGTTCAACGGACATCTCAGAGCCGTTTGGAGACAGCCAAGTGACATCCTTCACGCCGATTTCTTCATTGTAATTGCCGACCAGAAAACGACCACGGCGCAGGATCGGATAAGCTTGGCGCAGCTTGATCAGGCGCCGTACGAATTTCAGCAGCGACTTGCCGTCGTCATCCAGTTCCCAGTTGACCCAGCCAATTTCGCTGTCCTGGCAATAGGCGTTGTTATTGCCGTGCTGGGTGCGGGCGAATTCGTCCCCGGCAACCACCATTGGAGTGCCCTGAGCGAACAGGAGTGTAGAGAAGAAATTACGCATCTGCCGCAAGCGTAGCTCGTTGATTTCCGCATTATCGGTGGGGCCTTCGACGCCATGGTTCCAGGACAGGTTGTTGTTGCTGCCGTCCTGATTGTCCTCGTCGTTGTCTTCATTGTGCTTTTCGTTGTAAGACACCAGATCGTGCAGGGTAAAACCGTCGTGGGCGGTGATGAAGTTGACGGACACATAAGGTCGACGCCCGCGTTGGTTGAACATCTCGCCCGAGGCAGTCATGCGGCCAGCGAAGTCGGCCAACTGGCCGTCGTCGCCTTTCCAGAACGCACGTACGGTGTCACGGAACTTGTCGTTCCATTCCACCCAACCAGGTGGAAAGCCACCGACCTGATAACCACCGGGACCACAGTCCCACGGCTCGGCGATCATCTTCACCTGACGCAGCACGGGGTCTTGGCGGCAGGCCACCAGGAAGCTGTGGCGTTCATCAAATCCGTTGTGATAACGGCCAAGAATCGTCGCCAGGTCAAAACGGAAGCCATCGACGTGCATCTCTGTCGCCCAATAACGCAACGAGTCGGTCACCATCTGCAACACGCAGGGGTGGCTGAGGTCGAGGGTGTTACCGGTGCCGGAATCATTGATATAGAGGCGTTTGTCGTCGGGCATCAAACGGTAGTAGGAGGCGTTGTCGATACCGCGCATCGACAGAGTCGGGCCTAGCTCGTTGCCTTCCGCAGTGTGGTTGTAAACCACGTCGAGGATCACTTCAAGGCCGGCATGGTGCATGTGAGCGACCATTTCCTTAAACTCGGCGATCTTATCGTGGGCCAGGTAGCGTGGGTCAGGGGCAAAGAAGGCGATGCTGTTATAGCCCCAATAGTTGGTCATGCCTTTCTGTAGCAGATGCTGGTCATTGACGAACGCGTGAATCGGCAGCAATTCCACCGATGAGACGCCAAGCTTGCGAATGTGCTCGATGACTTCATTGACCATGAGCCCGGAGAAGGTGCCGCGCAACTCCTCAGGCACCGCAGGATGGCGCATGGTGAAGCCACGCACGTGGGTTTCGTAAATGATGGTTCGGTCCCACGGCACACTGACCCTCTGGTCGCGACCCCAAGTATAGGCAGGGTCGATTACCTTACTTTTCGGCACGAAAGGCGCACTGTCACGCTCGTCAAAGCTCAGGTCGCCATCCGGGTGGCCGATGGTGTAACCAAACAGCGACTCAGACCATTTCAGTTTGCCAACCAGTTGTTTGGCATAGGGGTCGATCAGCAGTTTGTTGTGGTTGAAACGATGACCGTTCTGCGGGTCATACGGGCCATACACGCGGTAGCCGTAGATCAGCCCTGGGTGGGCGTCGGGCAGATAACCGTGAAAAATTTCGTCGGTATACTCGGGAAGCTCGATGCGTTCCAGTTCGACTTCGCCAGCGGCATCGAACAGGCACAGCTCAACCTTGGTGGCGTTGGCCGAGAACAGCGCAAAGTTTACGCCCAGACCATCCCAGTTGGCGCCGAGCGGGAAGGGCAGCCCTTCACGGATTCGCGACACAACAGTTTCTGGCTTTACGTCTTCTGGCTTTACGTCACTTTCATGGGCTTTTTGATTAGGGGCGTGTTGAACGTTCTCTTTCGGGGTCTTGGCGTGCGGTGTACTCATATTCATTCCTGACGTCGGATGATTTCTTGAAAGCGGTCAAAGCCGCCACCGCAGCTTAGGGCGCTCCGATGTATGTAGGTCACCTGTTAGAACTACCGCAGTCAATGGCCGGGTTTAAAGCGACTGCTGCGGTAGTACACGTTGCGGCACCCAGGAATATCAGGCCCCAGCGGGCTTGCCCGGCGATTTTGGTTTCTTCGCGGGCGTGGTTTTCGGTGTCGGGGGTGAGGTAGGCTTGGCCGCTGATTTAGAGGCGGCTTTGGGCGCAGCAGGCTTGGCATCGCCCGGACCGTCAACTTTTGGCAGCTTGGGCTTAACCGTCTTGCTCACGTCTTTTTTGTTCGGCGACAACGCCTCGGCCTCGGCCAGTTTGCGGGCCATTTCCCAATGCCGTGCTTCCTGACCGTGAGGTTTACCCTCGGACTCCCAGATTTGATAGGCAAAATCGCGGATTCGTTTTTCGTCGGCACTCATCTCGACACTCCTAGGTATTACGCAGTTTGAATAAACAGGTTTACAGAAAAACTCTTGAGCGCTGCGCTGAGCATCAGCGCGTTGTTAGTTGTAACTACTGTCCCTGAAAAAAGTCCTTTCCAGCAATGATCTGAGCCCTTGAACGGCAACATGACCTGCGTGTCGCCCCAACTGCTCGCATTGATCAATGGAGTTTGGGCAGTGCCTAATAGTTCACTGCTCACTCTGGGGACTACAACGATGGCACGGTGTCCGTCGATAACTCGAGCAAACGCCAAGACCTGATCGGCACACAGACCGACCACGCGCAAAGGAATATAGCTCCCCCGGCTGAAAAGCGCTGAGTGTTCAGCGCGCACATTCAGTACCTTGGTGATCAGGGCTTGTTTGATTCGCCCATCCTGCCAGTTTGCCAACAGTGCATCGGCGTTCAGGGTGTGTTCGAGAGCGTTTACCCGAGCGGCGTAATCCACGGGGCGACGGTTGTCAGGGTCGACCAGGCTGAAGTCCCAGAACTCAGTGCCCTGGTACAGATCAGGTACGCCGGGGACCGTCATGCGCAACAGCGTTTGCGTCAGGCTGTTAAGCGCGCCAGCGGTTGCGATACGGTTCGCAGTGGCGCCGACCGACTGGCGTAAGGCCAGACCCTCCGGTGCCAACAGCACGCGATTGAGAAAGCTCCGGCATGCGTTTTCATAAGGCTCGTTCGGCGCGCTCCAACTGCTCTGCAATTTGGCTTCACGCAGGGCTTTTTCCTGCCATGTCACCAACCGTTCGGCGTAGTCTTCGAATGCGTGCTCGGCTTCCATATTCAGCGGCCAACTGCCGAGCAGCGTCTGATAAAGCATCAACTCATCACCGGCGCTGATGCTGATATCTTCATCCTTGAGGGGGATCGCCAATTGTCGCCAACGCTCAACCTGTTCGGCATACCAGCCCGCGCATTCGCTCAACACTGCCAAGCGGGCGCGGCTGTCTTCGCCGCGCTTGTGGTCATGGGTGGCGGTCGCCAGAAGATTGTCCGGGAACGTCTCGGCGCGGCGGGTACAGGCTTCATGAAAACGGGTGGCCGGGGCACTGAAGTGCTGCGGGTGGAAACCTACGTCATTACGTGAGAGCAGTACCGCCGAGCGGTAGAAGGCGGTGTCTTCCACTGACTTGGCTGCCACGGGCGACGTCAGTTGCTGGAAGCGCACGCAGGCATGGCGATGAATCTTGCGTAAGCGGCCCAGTGGCAGTGCACGCCATGATTGACCCCCGAGCCAGCATTGCAGGTAATCAAGTACAGGCCAGTCGGCTTCGCTGAGGTTGAGTCGGGCACCTTCAAGGGCTTGCTGGAAGAATCGATCGTCTTCGGCCGAGCGTCCGCATGCGCTGATATAGGTGCGGTAAATCGGGAAGTTGACCACCAATGCCAATAACGCTCGACGAATAGCACCGTAGGTCAAATCACGGCTCATCAGGTCGCTACGGGCCACTTGCAGCATGGCTTGAGCAACGCTTTCGAAGTCCCCTGCCAGACTGCCCTGTAACACCAGGTTGCGCGCTTCCAGCACTTCCAGGTTGAAGTCGGCGCTACGTCCACTGAGACGACTCCACAACTCGCCTAGAGGGGCTTCACCTTTGGCGTCGTGCTGCAATAACGACACCTGATTCATGAACTCGTAACCGGTGGTGCCGTCAACGGTCCAATCCTCGGGCAGTTGTTCATCGGGACCGAGAATCTTCTCGACGAAGATGGGCAGGTGACTCAACGGCGCAGCAGGCGGACGCTGAGCCAGCAAGCCTTCTACCCGGCGCCGCAACTTGCGGCAGTAACCGCGCGGGTCGGCCAGCCCATCAATGTGATCAATCCGCAGCCCATCCACCAGACCCTCGCTGATCAGTTCGAAAATTTTGCCGTGGGTGGCTTCGAACACGGTAGGGCGCTCGACGCGCAGTCCGCCAAGTTCGTTGATATCGAAAAAACGCCGCCAATTGATGTCGTCTCCCGCAGTACGCCAACTGGCCAGCCGGTAGTGCTGGCGTTCCAGCAGCTCATGCAGGCGTTCAAAGCCCTCTGGCGTGCGCGAATCGAACTGTTTCAGCCCGTGGTCGATGGCCCGCTGGATACCCGTCTGTTGCGCCAGCGTCGCCAATTCTGCGCGCGCCTGTCGGGCTCGTTCGTACGCTTGCGGGTAGTGATCGAGTACCGCAAAGCGCTGCGCCAGTTCGCTCAGTTCAGGGTCATTGGCCGCGTTGAGCAACGGCGCATAGGTCGCCGGGTTGATGGGAAAGTAATGCTGATAATGCTCGACGTAAAACGCACCCTGCCCGGCATCGAAACGCAGGGGTATTTCGCCCGCCTTAAGTACGGTGCCGTAATCGCTGCTGAGAAAGGGCAGCAATAATTGACCTTCCAGCAATGGGTCCGGGGAGTGCCACTGGATGTCGAAAAAGTCGGCATACGGGCTGCGACGTCCCCATTCCAGAAGGTCGAGCCACCAGGGGTTGTCCGCACCGCCGACCGCCATGTGATTGGACACGATATCGAGGATCAGACCCATGCCCTGCGCACGCAGGGCACTGACCAGGCGCCGCAACGCCGGTTCGCCGCCCAGCTCCGGGTTGATGACGCGCGGATCGACCACGTCGTAGCCGTGCATCGAACCGGCGCGCGCTTTGAGCAGCGGCGAAGCATAGAGGTGACTAATGCCCAGTCTGGCGAAGTAGGGCACCAGCGGCACGGCGTCATCAAGGGTGAAGCCCTTGTGAAATTGCAGGCGCTGTGTGGCTCTCAGTGGTTTGAGTGGAGCGTTCATCGGTCCCGCTCCGCCGCTTCCTGGCGTGCTTGTGCCAGCAATGCCAGGCGTCGGATGGCACTGTCGCCCTCAAGCAGCGTGGCGCAGCCACCGGGTAGACGCCGACGCCAGTTGGGATGGCTATCGATGGTGCCTGGCAGATTGAACTGCTCCTCGACGCCCAGCAGATCCTCCATGGGCAGCAATACAAGCGGGGCACGGGTGTGACCAAGGTAGCGAACGCTGGCATCAATGATTTGATCGCTTTCGCTGAAGTCATCGCGGAAATTGGCTGCATCCTGACTCAAGGCCTGCCGCAGGCCTCGGCGTTCGCGTTGCCGGCTTTCGCGCCAGTTGCGTTCGGTCTGTTCGTCAATATGACCAAGCTTGCTGTTCCAGTCGATATCACGCTCGCGCCACCAGCCCGCAAGGGTGGGCAAATCGTGGGTGCTGGTAATCGCAAGCGCCTGATCGGACCATTGCAGAATGGGTTTGAAGTGGGCGTTGTCTTGTTCAAACAGCAGCACGCGCATGCCAAGAATTGCCCGCGCCGACAATCTGTCGTGCAAGCCGTCCGGAACGGTGCCGAGGTCTTCGCCCAGCACAATGACCTTGTGCCGCCAGGATTCCAGGGTCAACAAGCGCAGCAGGTCGTCGAACGGGTAGTTGAGGTACGCCCCTTCGCTGGGTGGCGAACCTACAGGTACCACCCAGAGCCGTTGCAGGCCCAGGACATGGTCGATGCGCAAGCCTCCGGCGTGGGCCAGGTTGGCTTGGAGCATCTCGATAAATGCGCGAAAGCCGTTGCGTTTCAAGCCATCCGGCGAGAACGCTGAAATGCCCCAACTTTGCCCGGAGCGATTGAGAATGTCGGGCGGAGCGCCAACGCTAAGCGCCGAAAGCAGCTCATCCTGCCGGCTCCAGGCTTGACTGCCGCCACCGTCTGCGCCTACCGCCAGATCGGCGATCAGGCCGACGCGCATTCCACTGCTGCGGGCCGCCACCTGCGCACGCTCCAGACTGCGCGCGATGAGCCATTGGGCAAATGCATGGAAGCTGATTTGCTCCCCATGACATGCGGCGAACTCCGTAATGGCGCCGCTCTGGGGATTTTTGAATTCGTCCGGCCATTCGCGCCAATCCTGACTCATGCCAAGCTTGGGGCATTCGGCCTGCAAGGCTTCGAAGCGGCAATGGTTCTCCAGTGCTTCGCCACCGCAATGGCGGAAGTGGGTGAAGTCGTCATACAGCGGGTGCGCTCCGCTGCAAAAGCTTTTATACAATGCATGCAGTAACGTCCACTTGGCTTGAGCTGCCCTTGGCCAGTCAATTAGTGGCAATGCCTCGAGACGCTCAAGCTCTGCGCCCAGTCCGGTCTCGTTGATGGCCATGCGCAGTGCTTGTTCGCCAAGAATGGTCTCGGGTGATGCATATAACGCATTGAGAAACAACCGGCTGGAAGGTGAGTAAGGGCTGTAGCGCAGGGTGTCGCAGGCAAACATGGCGTGAACCGGGCTGATAGCCAATGCATCGGCACCGCGTTCACCGGCCGCGCGGGCCAGGGCTTCCAGTGCCTGGATGTCGCCAAAACCACCATCGCCCCGACGACGTAGCCCATACAGCTGTACGGTCAGTCCCCAGGCGCGAGGGACGTCAGTGTTGGTCGCCATGGCCATGCTGTAGCAGGTTGCAGGCGCGACGGCCAAGGTCACATGTTGACCGGTAATGCGCAGTTGCTGATACCCCACAGGTGCCACGGCGGGCAGATGGGCTGTATCCGTCAGCGTTGCAGTGACGGTGGTGCCGTCTTCGAGGTTTAACACGAAAGGTGTTTTTGGCGCGAACCATGTCGACAAATCCAGCAGGCTGCCATGATCCAGCGTCAGCAGCGGCGGGACCGCGCTTGGCGTACTGGACTTGTGCAGGCGTTGCAGGCTGATGCAAATATCCTCGGCACTTTCGGCGGGGTAGCCCAGGCCGTCGAGTACCTTGCGTAGCGCCTCAGGGCTGACAGTTTGCAGCCGCCCGTTGGCATCGATCCAATCCACAGACAGCCCGGCCCGGGCAGCCAAAATATGCAGTTGCTCATTACTCATCCTGTTCCTCCAAAACATCAGTCGTTATCAGGCTGACAATGGCCGTGTAGGGGTTGAGGGTTCCCCGCCGGGAAAGTTCGGCCGCCCCAGGCAGGGTTTCATACAAAAGAGTGTCCCGATGAGCTGCGGCCAGCTTGACCGGGCGCTCGCCGAGGTTTAGGTCGATGCGCAAGACACTGCCGTCACCCATACGCCAGCGAGCCGTAAGGGCTCCTTCGTCCAGCACGTGAGTGTCCAGCGCCTGCGCACCTGACAGGCGTGGAATGATTTCGCGATGGCGAATGCTCAACAATTGTTGGTATAGCGCTAGCCAGCGTTGATGATCAATGCCTTTGTCCGTGTTCAGGTGCATTGTCTCGTAGGCGGGGCGCGATGCCTCGAACGTGCTGTGGGCATTTGGGTCGGGGATGCACTCACGCTGCTCTTCATCGGCAAATGCCGGGAAGTCGGCAAACTCGGCGCGACGGCCCTCACGCACGGCATCGGCCAACTCGTCATGGTGGCTGGTGAAAAAAAGGAAGGGTTCACTTGCGGCCCATTCATCGCCCATGAACATCAACGGAATCATGGGCGAGAGCAGGAGCAATACCGTGGCGGCCCGCAATGCGGGACCGGCGCTCAGTTGCGGCAGACGCTCGCCGAAGGCACGGTTGCCAACCTGATCGTGATTCTGCAGGAACAGCACGAAGGCGCTAGGGGGTAAATGCCCACTGGAGTGCCCTCTGCTATTGCCGTGGCGATTACTCTCGCCCTGGTAAACGAAGCCCTGGCTCAAGCAGCGGGCCAGCTTTTGGGTAGGTTCATGGGCGAAGTCGGCGTAGTAGGCATCGCTTTCTCCTGTCAGCAGAACGTGTAAGGCGTTATGACCGTCATCGTTCCACTGCGCATCGAAGGCTTGTTCCAGCAAGCTGGCTTCGTTGAATTCATTTTCCAGTGTCAACCAGACCTGTCGGGACGGGGCAATCTGCTCGCGAACTCGTCGGGCGAAGTCCTGGAGGAAGGTGGGATCATTGATTGCGTGTGCCGCGTCCAGACGCAGACCATCGAAGCGATAGTCGAGTAACCACATCAAGGCGTTATCAATGAAAAAGTCGCGCACTTCCTCGCGTAGGAAGTCGATGGCTGGGCCCCAAGGGGTTTTCACATCATCGCGGAAAAAGCCTTTGGCATACTGGCCCAGGTAATTGCCATCCGGCCCGAAGTGGTTGTAGACCACGTCAAGTATCACCATCAGGCCATAACCGTGCGCGGCGTCGATCAAGTGTTTGAGCTGGTCGGGTTTGCCGTAGGTCGATTGCGGTGCATAAGGCAACACACCGTCGTAGCCCCAGTTACGCCCGCCAGGAAACTGTGCCAGGGGCATCAACTCAATCGCGGTAACACCCAGTGCCGCCAAACGGGGTAAATGTTTTTCGACTTCGGCGTAGCCACCCAGTACCCCCACGTGCAGTTCATAAATAACAGCTTCCCGCCACGGCCGTCCTAGCCAATCAGTGTGCAACCAGCAATAGGCCAAAGGATCGACGACAACGCTGGCGGAATGCACATCGGACACCTGGGCACGGGAAGCTGGATCAGGGACTTTCATTTCTCCATCGATGTTGTAGTAATAGCGACTGCCCGCAGAGCAGCGAGTCTCCAACACAAACCAGCCATTGTCCTGCGGCAACATGGTCAGCGACTGCCCGCTTTCGAACTCGACACTGACGTAATAGGCATCCGGTGCCCAGAGGGCAAACCGGGTGTGTTCAGGGTCCAGTAATACGGCGCCGTGGCGCCAGTTTTTATCCGTGCGCAGAGGCATCCGTTAACCCCTTTAATAGTGAACAGAAGCACCAACATTTTTTTTCAGCAGGTCTTGGTACAGATCGGCGTAAGGCTCCACGGCCTTATGCCAATTGAACGGAGCGGCCATGGCGCGGCAACGCATGGCATTGAGCAGCTCAGGATTGGCGAAGACCTTGATCGCCCGCGTCAGCGCTTCGGCGTAGCTTTCCACAGTCGATTCTTCGAACAGAAAACCAGTCACGCCATCTTCAATGGTGTCGGCCAACCCCCCTGTTTTACGGGCCACCGG